>CAYHRR010000136.1:0-8601 GCA_964358875.1 uncultured Planctomycetaceae bacterium
TCTCGTCGCCGCGGCCGTGGATCACGAGCAGCGGAAGCTCGAACTGCGCCAACGCGCCGAGCGTGTCGAGCTTCACGCGCAGGATCCAACGCACGGGCAGGAACGCGTAGTGCTCGCTCGCGACTTCGGCGAGCGAAGTGAACGCGCTCTCGAGCACCACGGCGTGCACGGCGCGACGTGTCGCGAGTTCAGCTGCAACTGCGCCGCCGAGCGATTCGCCCCAGGCCACGACGGCGAGCTGTGGATCGGCGAGTTTCGCGCGCAACCAAGCGAAGGCCGCATCCGCGTCGCAGCCGACGCCCGGTCCGCTCGGGCTGCCTGTGCTCGTGCCGTAGCCGCGGTAATCGAACAGCAACACGCCGAGGCCCTGCGCATGGAGGAAACGCGCGAGGTCGAGTCGGTCCTCGATCGAACCGGCGTTCCCGTGGCAAACGAGCACGGCCGCGCGCGCGCCCTCGCGCGGAATCCACCACGCGCCGAGATCGCAACCATCCGTCGTCGCGATGCGCACGTCCTCGAAGGCGAGGCCGAGCGAGCTCGGCGTCGTGGAGGGCGGCGGCCCGGGGAAGAAGATCAACTTGTTCTGGAACATGCAGGCGGCCGTCGAAACGGCGAGCGCGAGAGCGGTGAGCCAAACGACGAGCCGGATCAGCGTGCGACGCATGTGCGCTCAGCCATTCCCCGGTTCGCCCGAGTTGATCCAGTCGTGCAAGAGCACCAGCGCGCTCCACGAATCACGTCGTGCGCGCGCGTCGAGTCCGCGGTGACCGGCCTCGCGCAGCATGTCCTCCGCAGCCTTGGTGGTCAGACGCTCGTCGTAGGGAATCACGCGCACGTTCGGAAAACGCGCGGCCAGTGCCGCGACGAAGCGTTGCACGTCGAGCGCGCGCGAACCGGCGCTGCCGTCCATGTTGAAGGGCATGCCGACGAGGAACACGTCGACGTCGCGTTCGACGAGCAGTTTGGCGACAGCGTCGAGGAGTTGCGGCGCGTCCCCGGGTCCGTGGTAAGCGTCGAGCGGCTTGGTCGTGATGCGCAAAGCATCGGCCACCGCGAAGCCGCAGCGTTTCGTGCCGTGGTCGATGGCGATGACGGCCTTGCGGCGCGCGCTCACAGGAATTCGCTCTGCTCGCGTTGCAGGCGCTCGACCAAAGTCTTCACGTCCTGCGCACGATCGCGACGGCACACGAGCGTCACCGCGCCGGCGTGCACGACGATCAGGTCGTCGCAACCGATCAAGGCCACGAGTTGGCCGGGATCGCCGTGGACGATGCAACCGCTCGAATCCTCGGCGGAAAAGGCCGCGCCGCCGCAGGCCACGTTGCCCAGGCCGTCGGGCGCGTGCACGCTCGCGAGCGAGTCCCACGATCCGACGTCGCTCCAGAAATAGTCGATCGGAAGCATGCGCACGCCGCTCGCGCGTTCGAGCAAGGCGACATCGATCGATTGCGCCGGCAAGGCCGCGTACGCACGCGCGAGCGCTTCGGAGTTCAGCGACTTCGACAAGGCTGCATGCGCGCCGGGCATGTGCTGCGCGAGCGCGCGTCCGATGGCCTCGCTCGACCACACGAACATGCCCGAATTCCAGTAGTAGCCGCCGTGTTCGAGGAATTCGCGCGCGCGCGCGAGTTGCGGTTTCTCGACGAAGGCCGCGACGGAATGCACGGCGATGCCGTCGACGACGCGCTCGACGTCTCCTGCCTTGATCCAACCGAAGGCCGTCGCGGCGTAGCTCGGGTGGATGCCGAACACGAACAACGCGGCTTCGCTGCGCGCAGCTTGTGCGGCGCAGCGCACGGTGCGCTGAAACGCCTCGCGCGGCCGGATCACGTGGTCGGCGGGTAGCACGACTTGCACGGAGTTCGGCGCGCGGCGTTGCACTTCGAGCGCGGCGAATGCGACGCTCGCGCCGGTATTGCGCGCCTGCGGTTCGGCGAGCAGGTTCTCGCTCGGAATCTCCGGCAGCGCTGCGCGCACTTCGGCGAGTTGATCGAGCGTCGTGACCACGAGCGTGCGTTCGGGCGCGACCAAACCGTCGAGGCGCAGCCAGGTCTCGGCCAACATCGAGCGTTCGCCGACGATGCGCAGGAACTGCTTGGGGCGACTGCGCCGACTCGCGGGCCAGAAGCGCGTGCCGGTGCCGCCGGCGAGCAAGATGGCGTACAGATCGGGCTGCATCGCCGGGCGAGCCTACTTCTCAGAACCTCTCGGGCAAGGGCGCGAACTCGGGCAAGGGCAGATCGCGACCGTTGCGACGCACGCCGCCCAAGCCGCTGAGCGCGCCCTTGAGGACCACGCGCGGCCGCGCCATGTCGCCGCGGATCGACACGCGCAGCAGGCTGTTCTGGATCCAGTACAGCAAGCGATTCAGCGGGCCGAGGATGTCGACCAAGCTGTAGCGCACCTCGAGGTCGTGGGCGAGTGAGCCGTCGAAGTCGAGCGTGCCGGCGCCGACGAGCTGCAGCAGCGGACTCGACACCGCGAGATCATCCATGCGCAACACACCGTTGGCGACGGCGAAGCGCAGCGCGACCTTCTCGAACACGGCTTGGCTGTCGCCGCCGAGTTGCGAGAACAGATCGCGCACGACGGGAATCGACCACAGGTTCGTCTCGCGCAGCTCGAGCTCGCCTTTGCCAGCAATGCCGGTCATGCGTTCGAGGTCGCCGTCGAGGCGCATTTGCCCGCTCAAGAATCCGCGGCTGGCGAATTCGCTCTCGAACAAGCCGCGCAACATGCCTGAGACCTGGGCATCGTCCAGGTCGATCGCGAGGTCGAAGCGGTAGGGCGGTGCGAGCTCGATGCTGAACGCCGGCGGAGCGCCGTCCTTGTCGCCGTCGATGTTCCTGAACACGCCCTCTTCGAGTCGCCCGCGCAGCTGCTCGATCGACAGACGCGGATCGGCGTACTCCAAGCGCAGCGACGTGTCGGTCAAGCGGCGGTCGGACAAACGGCCCTGCAGGTCCTCGACGAACGCGCTCGCGTGGACGGCGCCGTCGCGGTACACGAGGTCGTCGATGCGCACGCGCGCCGAATCGATTTCGAGCGGCACGCCGAAATCGATGCTCATGGCGCGCGGCCGCAAGTCGCCGCTGAAACGCACCTCGCCGCCGGCGTCGTTGGAAGCGCCGCTCAGTTCCAAGCGCGCGTCCTCGAGATCGATTTCGCCGCGCCAAGCCAAGTCACCGAGCAACGCCTCGACCGTCGCTTCGTCGAGGAACGGCCGCAGATGCTCGCGGTCGAGCGTCACCTCGAGCGCGTCGATGCGCGTGGTCATGCGGAAGCGCTCGGCTTGCTCGCGAAAGCGCGCGTCGCGCAACACGATCGGTGTGCCGGCCAAAGTCGCCGTGATGCGCTCGCCCTGCAATTCGTCTTCGCGCTGCTCGAGGATGCCGCGCAGGTGACCGAGCTGAAAGCGTCCGTCGTCGATCGCGGTCTGGACGTCGTTGTCGCGCAGATACGCGCGGTACACGCTCAGCGGCCGCGCGGGAAGGAACTGCGGCAGCACGAGTTCGCCCCAGAAATCCACGCGTCCGTCGACGTTGAGCGCGGCGAGTCCGAGCCCCTCGTGGCCGCCGCCGACGCCGCTTTGGCGCGACTCGCGAAAGGCGCCGACCAGGCCCTTGTTCGACAAATCGATGCCGGCGCCGAACAGCTCGACGCGCCCGTCGCCGTCGGGCGGAAAATCGGCGAGCGCGCCGATGCGTGCGTCGCCGGGCCACTCGCCGACGAGCGGCAACACGCGTGTGCGAACGCCGCGCGCCGGCGGCTTCGTCGTGTCGTGGGCCGGCATGTCGGCGCCGTCGACGACGACGCGACCGCGGACATTGCGCGCCAGTACGCGGAACGAACTTGGAGTGACGAGTGCTTGAGTGGGCTGCGCCTCGACATGCCACTCACGCGGCGCGCCGCTGCGCGCGTTCGACGAGCGATAGCGCAGGTCGATGCGGCCTTGCGGCATGAGCAAGTCCAACGCTTGTCCGACGCCGGGCAGCGCGCCGACGATGCTCTCGCGGTCGACACCTCTCAAAGCGAGCTCGGACAGCGCGACGTCGAAGCACTCGATGTGACGCTGCGCCCACGGCTGCCGTGCAAGTTCCGCTGCGGGATCGTCTTGAACTCGACCGTTCACGCTGACCGTCGCACCCTGCACGGTGCGGCCGGCGAGCGCGACGCTGACGGCGCCGCACAGACGCGGATCGGCGTTGAACTCGACGGTGCCGTGGAGATCGACGAGCTGCGCCGGAATCGCGGACCACGTTGCGCCGACGCCGGCGAGATCCGCGCTGATGTGGGTCGCGGGCACGTGGCTCTTGCCGTCGCCCGAGATGCGCACGCGCGCGGAAACGCTGCCGCCGTTGGGCGAAAACTCGGGCCAGATGAACTCGGTGCCGGCGAGTCCTTCGAGCGCACTGCGCAAGCGCGAATCGACGGGAATGCCGTGCCCGCCGAAGCGCAGCTCGAGCAGCGGCGCGACTTCGCTCGGCAACGGCGCGACGATCAGTCCTTCGCCGAAGGCCGGTTGCTCTGCACTCGTCGCGCTCGAATGGTGCGCAAGCAGCTCGAGCAGCGCGACCTCGGTCCTGCGCGCGCGGCGCGCGTCGTGCAACGCGAGCACGCGTCCGCTGACGCCTTCCATCGGCAACGGAAAACCCTCGAGCCGCGTGCCTCCGGTGATCGGCCAACCGAAATAGGTCATGCCCAAAGCGCCGTCGATGCGCACGTCCGCGACGATCTGCGGGGACAGCACGACTTCCTCGTCGGCGATCGATTTCGCGAGCGGCCAGCGCGCGCCGCACACGAGGTCGACCGTGCCGTGAGGCGCGAGCGCGTTCCACGTCGCTGCGAGCTGCGTCCCGAATCCGGTTGCATCGAGCGCGTCGCGGGTGAGCTCGAGGTGCGGCGCGTGCAACCATGCGCGCGCCGACAGTCCCGCGCCGGCATTCGTTCCGACGAAGCCCCAAGCATCGAAGGGCAACTTGTTCCACTGCGCGGCGAGATGCGCGGTGATGCGCCACGCACTCGGATCGAGCAGTCCGGCGAGCGACACGGCATCGCAGCCCGCGTCGACGTCGATGACCACGTCGGTCACCGGCACCGTCGTCGTCGGCGGTCGCAGCGAGCCGCCGGCGAGCGTCGCGCGCAAGTGACCCGACGGCGGAGCGCTCGCGTCGAGCCGAAAGGCGGCGTCGAGTTGGAAGGACAGACTCGCGCGCGGATCCCACGGCCGCACTGCGGCGAGTTCGGGCGCTTTGGGAAGCGCCTCGGCGGTGATCGGCACTCCCGAACACGACGCGTGCAATTCGATGCGGCCCGTCGCGTCGCGCGAGCCTTGCAAGAAAACCTCCGGCGTCGGTCCGGCGTCGGGTGCCGCGAAGGCCGGCGCGATGCGTCCTTGAATCTCAGGGATTCCCGCGGCGTTTTCGTGCCATTGCGCGTCGACGCGACCGATCGGCGAGGTGCCCCATTCAGGGTGCACCCACTCCAGTTGCAAGCCGCGCACGACGACCGTCGGAACGCGCACTTCGCGCGCAGGCTGCGGCGCAGCTTGGACATCGCGCGCCGCCGTTTCCTCGATGCGCTGCAACAACTCGTTCGACAGACGCACGCGTCCGCCGCTGATGTCGACCTGAGCAACCGTCGGTGCGCCGGCGCGCCAAGCGAGCGCGACCTCGACGGCCTTGAGCGCGACGGCGGGATCGTCTCCGCGCAAGCGCAGGTCGTGCAGCACGAGCGTCGCGTCGAACCAGCGCAACTCGACGTCGGCGAGTTCGATGTCGTCGCCGAGTCGCGCGCGCAGTTCCGAGCGCACGCGCTCGTGCAGCCAACCGCTGCGCTCGAGCGCGTACAGGACGCAGGCTCCCGCGATGAGCGCGAGCGAAGCGCAAAAGGCCGACATACGCGCCCAATTCCAGCGCTTCATCGCCGCGCCTCGATCGCGCGCGCGCGGCGCGATGCCGACGCGCACTGCAGCTCGTGATGCGCAGTCCGCGCTCGGACGTGAAGCGCGCGCATCGGAGTCAGGACGTGCTCAAGGGCAGCGTCGGCGTCGTTGTTGCGGAGTGCGCTTCCGGCGACGCCTGTTGCTGCGGATTGCGAGGCTGCGGGTGCAACAGCCCTTCGCCGCCGACGTACACACGCTCGACGCGCTTGCCGACCGAGCACGAAACCTCATAGGGAATCGTGCCGATCTGCTCGGCGACTCGCTCGAGCGTGATGCGTTCTTCGCCCTGCGTCCCGACCAGCGTGACGCGATCGCCGACGCTGACGCCGGGGATGTCGCTGACGTCGACGCACGAGTAGTCCATCGAAATGCGTCCGACGATGCGCGCGCGCTGACCGCGCACGAGCACTTCGCCGGTGTTGCCCAGGCGCCAAGCGAGGCCGTCGTTGTAGCCGACCGGCAGCGTCGCGATGCGCGTCGTGGGACGCGTCGATTGCCAAGTGCCGCCGTAGCCGACCGGTGAACCGGCGGGGACGTCCTTCATGAACACGATCTGCGTGCGCAAGGACATCACCGCTTGCAGTTCATCCGCGCCCGGCAGCGTTCCCGGCAGGACGCCGTAGGCGCTGATGCCCGGCCGCACGCAGTCGTACATGCGCTCCATGCCGGTGAAGATGCAGGCGGAGTTCGCTGCGTGGATCCAGCCGCGCAGCAGGCCGCGCAGGCGTGCTTCCCACAGCACTTGCTCGAACGCGCGAGTCTGCTCGCGTGTGCGCTCGTCGTGCCAACCTTCGCTCGACGCCATGTGCGTCATCACACCGGCGAGTTGCAGGTGCGGCGAACCGTGGATGTGTTCGAGCAACTCGAGCGCCTTCGACGGCATCACGCCCAAGCGCGCGAGTCCCGTGTCGACCTTGAGGTGCACGCGTGCGCGCACGCCGAGGCGCGCCGCGAGATCCTCGAGCGACTTGCAGCGATCGGCGGAGTGCAGGCCGATCTCGACGTCGTGGCGCAGTGCGGCGCTGGCCTCTTCGTCGACGATCGTGCCGAGCACGAGGATGCGCGCGCGCACGCCGGCTTTGCGCAGTTCGAGCGCCTCCGCCGACGTTCCCACGCCGAGTGCCGCTACTCCGTGCCGCAGCGCGTGGTGCGCGATCGCGACGGCACCGTGACCGTAGGCGTCGGCTTTGACCACCAACATCACGGCCACATTCGTACCGACGCGCCGGCGGATCACTCCGAGGTTGTGGGCGAGCGCATCGAGATCGATCTCTGCCCAAACGCGGTACGGATCCACGCGCGAGAGGATTCCACTCGCGCGAATCGAATTCAACGTCGGCGCGACTTCGCGGCGAAGGCGCGCAGGTACAGCGGCTCGACTTGCGCAGCGCTGTGAGCTCCCGCGGCGGCGATGACGGCGAGACCGAGTTCGAGCGCCGCGCGCGCGGACGGCGTCGCGCGAGCGTCGATGCGCAGGTCGCTGCGTCGTTCGAGTCCGCCGGCGCGCACGGCGTCGTGATCGGCGAGCACGAGTGCTCCGTGCGGCAGCTCCGCATCGAGTTCGGCAGCGCTGAGCACGCAGGGTGCGCGCAAGGTCTGGACACCGAAGGCGCTGCGCCGGTAGCGCGCGAAGTACAGCTCGTTCGAGCGCGCATCGATGACGACGCACGCCTCCGCGCCCGGCTGGAGTGCGCCGAAAACCAAGGTCTCAGTCGACGGCAAGCCGCGCACGACCGCGCCGCTGCCGCGCGCCAAGCCCAAAGCCGTTGCAACGCCGACGCGCAGGCCCGTGTAGCTGCCCGGTCCGGTCCCGACGACGATCGTGCCGATGTCGCGCGGTCGCGCGCCCAATTCGGCGAGCAACTGTGCCAGCGCCGGCAGCAAGTCGCTGGCGTGCGGCCGCGTGCTGCCGAGTTCGGAGGCCAAAGTGACGGCCCCGCACCGTACGGCGAGCGACGGAGCACGGGTCGAGGTCTCGAGCGCGACCGCGACCGCGCTCATGCACCGATCTCGGCTGCGATCAGCCCGGCCAGGGCCTGCGCGTGCGCTTGAATCGTCGCCATGTCGGGCCCCTCGACCATCACGCGCGCCAAGGGCTCCGTGCCGGAATAGCGCAGCAACACGCGTCCGTCGTCGCCGAACTCCGCTTCGATCCGGCGCACGAGTTCGGCCACCTTGGGCAGCTCGTCCAGCGCCGGTTTCGCGCGCACGCGCACGTTGACCAGCACCTGCGGGAAGGAACGGAACGCGGCGGCGAGCGCCGACAGCGGCCGCTTGGATTCGCGCAGCACGCGCAGCACGCGCAAGGCGGTGTAGAGCCCGTCGCCGATCATGTAATTGTCGGCGCCGAAGACGATGTGGCCGGACTGTTCGCCGCCGAGCGGCAGCCGCTCGCGCTCGAGCGCTTCGACGACGTAGCGGTCGCCGACGCCGACGGTGACGATCGACACGCCGACCTCGCGCAACGCGCGCTGCAGGCCCTTGTTCGACATCACCGTGGCGACGATGCGTCGGTCGCTCCAGCGCGGTGCGGCGTGGCGCGCCAGGATGGCGAGCAACGCGTCGCCGTCGAGCAGTTGGCCGCGCTCGTCGACCAACAGGCAGCGATCGCCGTCGCCGTCGAGCGCGATGCCGAGCTGGGCACCAAGGCGCACGAC
>CAYHRR010000137.1:0-8586 GCA_964358875.1 uncultured Planctomycetaceae bacterium
CTTGCAGGCGAAGTACGAGTTCGGCTCGCTCATCGCTGCGCTCCGCGAAGGACCCGCGCTCGCCAAGGGCGCGCCGAAGCCGCGCGGCAAGGGCAAAAAGGCCGAGGTTTTCGAGCGCTTCGGAGACGTGCTCAGCGGTTTCACGTTTGCGTCAGGCGCTGCGACCTATCGCTACTGCGTCGACATTCCCGAGGGCTACAACTGCGAACACGCGGCCGCGCTGCTGATCGATCCCGGCCACGGCTCGGGCGCGAAACTCGACGCCAAGGGCAAGGCGGACTTCGTTCCGTTTTGGCGCAACCAGGCGCTCGCCGCCGAGCTCGGCGACGTGCTGATCGCGCGCACCGAGATCGTCGAGCAGATCGGCGCCGATGGTCTGAACGGAGCGCGTCCGGAAGACGAGGTCGCGGCGGTCTGCGACGATTTTTTTCGCGACGTGTGTTCGCGCTTCGCCGTCGATCTCAACCGCGTGTGGGTCAGCGGTCTGTCACAGACCGGCTTCTGGGCTTGGCAACTCGGGCTCGAGCGCGCCGATCGCTTTGCGGGCATCGCGCCGATGAGCGCCGTGACCTGGGCGACCAAGGGCTACCTCGACAACTTCACGAATCTCGCCGTGTACGTGTTGCACGGCGACGCGGACAAGATCTGTCCTGTCGCTCAGCCGCGCGCGACGTGCAAGGAACTCGCGGCACTCGGCGTGCGCGTCGTCTACACGGAGATCGCGGGCGCCGGCCACGACGTCAAGGTGTGGGGGCGCTTGCCCGACGGTTTGCGCTGGCTGGCCGAACGCCCACGCGATCCGTACCCGAAGGTGATCGCGAAAAGCCTGCAAACCACGGCGCAACCGTGGTGTTGGTGGCTGCGCGTCGATGCGCTCGACGCGAGCGGAAGCGGCAAGGCCGGCGCGCCGCCGACCGCGAAGGTCGCCGCGTCGATCGATGCTCAGGCGATCACGATCACGTCGACCGGCGTCAAGCGTCTCACGCTCGCGTTGGCAGGAGAACTCGTCGACCTGTCCAAGCCCGTCGTCGTGACATGGAACGGCAAGCAAGCCTTCGAAGGACTGCTCGAACGCGACTTCGCGCGCAGCGCCGCCGTAGCGCTCGAGAAGGTCGATTGGCGCGGCACCTTCGAGGCGCTCGTCGAGTTGAAGTGACGCGTCGCGTCGCGTCGCTCAGTGGTTGCACAGATTCGGCGGCGGCAGCGCGACGCGATGCGAAGACTCGAGCGGCTCGCTACTGCCGACGTAGCCGAGTTCCTGCAGCTCGCGGAGTTCCTTTTCGTTCAGCGTGTAGGGCCCGATCGGACCGCTCGCTTGCGCGCGGAACAGCGCGTCGAGTTCGCACTGCGCGCGCAGCAAGCCGAGCAGGCGCTCGGCCACCTTCGGATGCGCGGCCGACACATCGAGCAACTCGCCGGAATCGGTGCCGAGGTCGAACAGCTTCCCGCTTTGCTCGTGATCGTTCCAAACCAGGCGCCACGTGCCGTCGCGCACCGACCACAGCAGGCCTTCGGCATTCTCGCGCGCGAGCGAGTGGCTGAAACTCGGTGCCGCTTCGAGTTGTGCGCCGCGCAACAACGGCACGAGGCTGCGGCCCTGCAGTTTGAGGTCGGCCTGCGGCACGCCGACGAGCTCGAGCACCGTCGGCATCACATCGACCGTGCGCGCGATGTCCGTGACGCGCCGCGCCGCAACGCCGGGCGCGCGCACCATCAACAGCACGCGCAGCGCTTCTTCGGCGAGCACGTTGCCGTGACCGAGCACGCCGTGTTCGCCGAAACCTTCGCCGTGGTCGCTGACGAACACGACCACCGTGTTCGCGTCGAAACGCGCGAGCAGGCGCGTCAATTGCTCGTCCGTGTAGCGAATCTCGCCGTCGTAGCGATCGCGCCAAGCCTGCGTGCGATCGGGATCCATCGAGCCGATGCCGAACTCACGCATCTTGTCGCCGAGCACCTGCGCGTCGTAGTCGACGCGTTGCGCGCCCGCGCGATTGCGGCGCAGCACCATGCGCGCGCTCTCGGGCGATTTCTCGACGGTCATGCAGTGTTCGACGTGTTGCAGCACCAAGCGCACGTCGCCCTCATCGATGCTCGCGACGTCGTTCCACTCATCGAGCACGCGTTGCAGCCGCGCTTCCTCCGCGCGCTCGTCGTAGTCGGGACGAAAGCGCTTCACGCACTCTTCCGGCGGCCGGTAGGGCCCGTGCACTTGGTAGGTGTGGAAGAACAGGAAGTAGGGCTCGTCGCCGACGCGATCGAGCCACTCGAGCGTGCGTTCGACGTTCGTCGCGAGCCGGTCGGGCTCGGCCAGATTCGAAGCGTGCTCGATCGGCGTGTCGCCGTGGTTGGGCGGATAGGCGTCGAAGCCCTGGCCGAGACCGAAGAACGACTTGGCGTAGCCGCCGTCGGTGAAAGCGCCGGTGAGGTAGCCGTGTCGTTTCAGCACCTCG
Organism: uncultured Planctomycetaceae bacterium; assembly: GCA_964358875.1. GTDB lineage: Bacteria > Planctomycetota > UBA1135 > UBA1135 > CAYHRR01. The sequence goes on from CAYHRR010000137.1 coordinate 2,454, forward strand.
GCCAACGTCGTGACGCGCTCGTTCATCGCTCCGGGATCCGGAAAACGCGCCACGCCGTGCACGCTCGGATAGAGCGAGGTCATCACCGAAATCAAGGACGGCGCGGTCCACGGCGCGGCCGTTTGCGCGTTCTCGAACACGACGGCGTTCTTCGACCAGACATCGAGGTTCGGGCTCGTGTCGCGCACGCTTCCGTACAAACCGAGGTGATCGGGCCGCAGCGTGTCGATCGCGATGATCACCACGTTGGGCTTGCGCGGAGCGTCGCTGCACTGCGTCGCGAGCCATGCACAGCCGACGCCGAGCGCCACAATCGTCGTTACGCGGCCGAGGCTTTTCATCGCGGGAATCCTAGCCCTAGCTCGTCCTGTTCATGAGTCCGCAACCGCAAACGTGGAGTCAGCTTGCCGCGCCGCGTTGCGTCCACAGCGTCGAGTTTCAGCGACCCAACACGTCGCCTTCGTTCGAAAATGCAGCCGCGCCTCGCGAGTCGAGCGCCTCCACGTTCTCCCTGCTCGGTCCATGAAGCGCTCGAAACGTCGCGCGCGTTGCGCCGTCAGCTCTCGCGCACGATCACGCGGTCGGGGAGCTCGTTCTTGCCGCCGTCGTGGTGGGGAAAGTGCTCGGCCAACACGTCGCCTGCTCGGCGGATGCCCTCGACCAACCCGTCGCGCAACGAACCGCGCGCGATGCCGGCGAGCACCGCCTCGTTCGTCGCCTTCCAGTGCGCGACTCCGACCTTGGCGTCGATGCCGTGGTCGCCGAGCACGACCACGCGGCGTTCGAACAAGCTGACGAAAATCAGCACGCCCGTCGCAGCCTCGGTGCGGTGCAGTTCGAGCGCTTGGAATTCCTGCAGCGCTTGCTCCTCGGCCATTTCCGTCGCGCGCCGTTCGAACACGAACACGCGCGCGAAACCGGGCAGTACGCGCGCGAGCAACCAGCCGAGCGCGCCGAGGGCCAGTTGCACGGTCACGAGCAGCACGGGCTCATTCCACGGCAGGTGCGGTCCGAGCAACAGGGTGCCGGTCAGCGCCGTGAGCAGCGCCGCGAACCAGCGCGCGTCAGGATGTGCATCGGAGCGTTCGACGACGACCGGCACGATTTCGCCGACAGTGCGCCGCTCTGCCGCGCGCAGAGCTTCGTGAACGGCCTCGAGATCGTTCGGTGCGAGCACGCCCATCGCGCGAAAGCCGGCACGTTGCACGAGCGCACGCACGACGAGCGCTGCGAGCAGCGCAACCAACAGCCACGGACCGAGCGCATCGAGGGCGCTCAGCCACGCGGGGCTCGCGGCGTGCGCCGCTTCCCATTCGCTTTGCAGCACGGCTTGCATCACCAACCTCCCGAGGCGCCGCCGCCGCCGAAGCGACCGCCGCCGCCGAAACCGCTGAAGCCGCCGCCGCCGCCGCCGCCGAAACCGCCACCGCCGCGTCGATGTCCGCCGGCTTGGCTGAGGATCGACGCGATCATCCATGCAGTGCCCACGCCACCGCCTCGCCCGCGCCGGGCGAGCAACATGACCAAGACCGCGATGACGAGGAAGATCAGCTTGGCGACACCTGCGCCGACCGACGGCTGCTTCGCGCTCGGAATCGCGGCCCTGTCGCCGCCGAGCGTGCCTTGGATCGAGAGCAAGCCGCTCTGCAATCCGCCGTACACGTCGTTCGCGCGAAAGCGCGGCGCGATCACGTCACGGATGATGCGCCCGCACTGCGCGTCGGTCAGCAAGCCGCCGAGGCCCGGCCCGACCTCGATGCGCATCTTTCGATCCTCGAGTGCGACGGCGAGCACCACGCCGTTCGCCTTCTCTTCGCTGCCGACCTTCCAAGCGCGTCCCGCGTCGAGCGCGAGCTTCTCGATCGTCGTGCCTTCGAGCTTCGCGACGACGAGCACCGCGACTTCGTTGGTCGAACCCTGCTTGTAGGCCTCGAGCTGCGCTTCGAGCGCGCGTTCCTGCTCGCGCGACAGCACACCGGCGCGGTCGGTGACCCAACCGTCGTTCGCGGGCACTTGCTGCGTCGGCCAAAACGCGAGCAAGCACGTCGCGAGCGCATGAAGCAACGAGGGCATCGAGCGCTACTTACCGGCGCCGAAATCGACCTTGGGGTTGGCCTGTTCCGCCTCGGGCACCGTGAACTGCGGCAAGGTCTCGAAGCCGAACATGCCCGCGAGCACGTTGCCCGGGAAGCTGCGCACGCGCGTGTTGTAGCCGCGGATCGCCAAGGTGTAGTCCTCGCGCGCGACGGCGATGCGATTCTCGGTGCCCTCGAGTTGGTCCTGCAAGGCGAGGAAGTTCGCGCTCGCCTTGAGCTGCGGATAGTTCTCGGACACGACGAGCAAGCGCGACAGCGCGCCGCCGAGTTGTTCCTGTGCCTTCATGAACGCCGCGAGTTGCGCGGGGTCGTTCGGCGCGCCCTCGGGCATCTTGAGTTGGCCGACCGACGCGCGCGCCTCGGTCACTTGCGTGATCGTCGATTGCTCGAAGTCGGCTGCGCCCTTGACGGTCTCGACCAAGTTCGGAACGAGGTCGAAGCGACGCTTGTACTGGTTCTCGACCTGCGCCCACTTCTGCGTCACGTCCTCGGAGCCCTTGGCGAGGCCGTTGTAGGAGCCGATCGCGACGAACGTGCCGATCACGAGCACGAGCACCAACACGCCGAGCGCCGCCAAACCGAGCAGGCAGCCCTTGCTGATGGCGCCACGACGGTTGTGCGAGGCGCTGCTGAAACGACTGGACGTCATGTGCATCTCTTCCCTTCCGATCGGACAGGACCCTGAAACGAAGGCGCACTCTACGGAAACAGCGCGCCGATATTCACGCGCGCTTCGAGGTGTGTGGTTTTCCGATCTCGACGTCGGGCGAGTGCCGACCTCGACGGACTTCCGGCGCGCGCTCGCAATGCGCCGGCGTTGACGGCGTGTGCCGCGTCGGTTTCCATCGGCACCGCGATGAACGGCGCCGACGCATGGAGGAGTGTGCGCGCCACGTTGCGCTTCGTTCGAGCCCTACTCGTCACCGCGTGGCTGTACAGCGTGTGGTTCGGCGGACATGTGGTGCTCGCCGTCGCTTCGCAGCGGCGGGCGCGCTGGCGCCGCGCGCTGATGCGACGTTGGTGCGCGTCGATGTGCGCGGCGCTCGGAGTGCGCATCGAAGTCGTCGGTACAGCTCCGCGCGGCGGCGTGTTCCTGGTGAGCAACCACCTGAGTTACCTCGACATCCTCGTACTCGGCAGCGCGCTCGACACCGTGTTCGTTTCGAAGGCCGAGATCGCCGACTGGTTCGGCATCGGCTTTCTCGCGCGCCGCTTCGGCACGATCTTCGTCGCGCGGGGTCGCAAGCGCGACCTGCCCGATGTCGTGCGCGCGATCGCAGTCGCGCTCGAAGGCGGCGACGGCGTGGTCGTGTTTCCCGAGGGCACGAGCACCAACGGTGCAGGCGTGATCGAGTTTCGAACCTCGCTGCTCGCGCCGGCGGCGCAAGCGCGCCTTCCGGTCCACACGGCGACGCTGTCCTACGGCGTGCCGGCCGGCGAACGGCGCGCGAGCGACTCGGTGTGCTGGTGGGGCGACGCCGCATTCGTTCCGCACGCCTGGGGACTGTTGAAGCTCCGCGCGATCGACGCCCGCCTCGAATTCGGAGCGCAGGCCGTCGTTTCCGACGACCGCAAACAGCTCGCCGAAGCACTGCGCGCAGCGATTGCCGCGCGCTTTCGGCCCGTGCGCTGATCTGCGTCGGCTGCTGCGGCGCACGCGTCTCCGAGTGCGTTCGATCGACGCGGCGACGCGTGGGCGCTCGCGTCGATACGCAGACGTTGATCGATCGCAACCGCGCTGAGCGACGCTATCCTTCCGCGCCCTCCGCGAAGGAAACGCGTCCATGAGCACCAATCGAGTCGCCGTCGTCGAACGCAACCTCGACGAATGGTTGGCGGGCGCGCCGGAGTCGACACAGCGCCTTCGGGCCGACGAGGCCTTGCACTCGGGCGGCGGGTTGAGCGCGCGCGCGGCGCTCGAACTCTTCGAAGATCAATATGCGTCGCGCGCACTCGACGTCGCAGCGCGCGAGCTGAAGAAGACCGGTCGCAGCTTCTACACGATCAGCAGCGCCGGTCACGAGAACAACGCGCTGCTCGGCGCGCTGTTGCGCCACGACGATCCGTGCTTCCTGCACTATCGCTCGGGCGCGTTGATGCTCGCGCGTGCGCGCAAGCTGCCCGGCGGAACGCCGATGTTCGACACCTTGCTGTCGCTGACGGCGAGCGCGGAGGACCCGGCGAGCGGCGGACGGCACAAGGTCTGGGGCAGTCGCAAGCTGTGGGTTCCGCCGCAGACGAGCACGATCGCGTCGCACTTACCCAAGGCCGCAGGCCTCGCGATCGCGATCGCGCGCGGGCGGCGCGCGGGCGTCGAACTCGACGTGCCGAGCGACGCAATCGTGTGCTGCAGTTTCGGTGACGCCTCGGCGAACCACTGCACGGCGCTGTCGGGCTTCAACCTCGCGCGTTACGCAGCGCGTCAGGGCAGTCCGTGCCCGGTGCTGTTCGTGTGCGAAGACAACGGCATCGGCATTTCGGTGCCGTCGCCGCGCGACTGGATCCGCGAGTCCTTCGAAAACACACCGCATCTGAAGTACTTCCGTGCCGAGGGCGAACTCGACGAAGTCTTCGAGGTCGTCCGCGCCGCGATCGAGTGGACACGCGGCGAGCGCAAGCCGGTGTTCCTGCACTTGGAGACCGTGCGGCTGTGGGGCCACGCTGGCTCGGACGTCGAGACGACCTACCACACGCTCGAGAAGATCGCCGCGACGGAGGCACTCGATCCTGTGCTGCGCAATGCCAAGCGACTCGTCGCGACGGGCGCGGCGCACCCCGAAGCGCTGCGTGCACTCGTGCGTGACACGCGTGCGCGCGTTGCTGCCGCAAGCGAAGAAGCTGCGCGGCGGCCGCGCTTGACGACGCGCGCAGAGATCGTCGCGCCGCTCGCGCCCTACGACGAAGCACGCGTGCGCGCGGCCGCCGCCGAGAACATCGATCCCGCGCGGCGGCGCGCGCACTTCGAGAAACTTCCCGAGGAGCAGACGAGCGACACCAAACGCACGTTGGCGGCGCACGTCAACTCGGCGTTGCACGACGAAATGCTGCGCTTTCCCGAGACGCTGCTGTTCGGCGAGGACTCGGGCCGCAAGGGCGGCGTGTACGGCGTAACCGCCGGTTTGCAGCGCAAATTCGGCCTCGCGCGCGTGTTCGACACGCTGCTCGACGAGACCGGCATCCTCGGGCTCGCCCAAGGCGCGGCGCACATCGGTCTCGTGCCGTTACCCGAGATCCAGTACCTCGCCTACTTGCACAACGCGCTCGATCAGCTGCGCGGCGAAGCGTGCTCGCTGCAATATTTCTCGAACGGACAGTTCGCGAATCCGATGGTCGTGCGCGTGCAGGGACTTGCTTACCAGAAGGGTTTCGGCGGGCATTTCCACAACGACAATTCGTTCGGCGCGCTGCGCGACATTCCGGGGTTGATGCTGGTGACGCCGGCGCGCGGCGACGACGCGGCCAAGCTGCTGCGCGGCGCGTTGGCGATCGCGCGCGCCTGCAAACGCGTGATCGTCGTGCTCGAACCGATCGCTTTGTTCCACGAGCGCGACCTGTACGCCGACGGCGACGGGCAGTGGTTGTTCGAGTATCCGCCTCCGAGCGCGGAGAACGTGCTCTTGCCGGGCGAGGTCGGCGTGTACCACGCGGAACACCGCGATGTGTTGATCGTGAGCTACGCGAACGGACTGCGCCTCGCGCTGCGCGCCGCGCGCGAGCTCGCGGACAAGCATGGCGTGAAGGCGCGCGTGCTCGACTTGCGTTGGCTCAATCCGCTGCCCTTCGAAGCGCTCGAACGCCACGCCGCCGAGTGCGCCGGCGTGTTGGTGGCCGACGAGTGCCGCGCGACCGGCGGCGGAATCGCCGACGCGATCGTCGCGCGCTTGGCGGAGCACGGCTACCGCGGCAAGCTCGCCTCGGTGCGCGCGGCGGACACCTACGTGCCGTTGGGATCGGCGACAGCGGCGGTGCTGCTGCAAGAAGACGAGATCGTCGCCGCCGCGCGGAGGCTCGCATGAAGCGCGTCGCGATCGTGTGTG
>CAYHRR010000138.1:0-8553 GCA_964358875.1 uncultured Planctomycetaceae bacterium
ATGGCCGACGACGACATCCTCGACGAGTTGGTGTTCCAGGTGCTCGAGCAGCGTGAGCGCGGCGACGCGCGGGCGCTCGACACCTTGTGCGAGCAACACCCCGAACATGCGAGCGAACTGCGCCGGCGCGTCGAGCTGCTCGCCGGCGTCGGCATGCTGCGCGAGCGCCTGGAAATTCCCGAGCGCCTCGGCGAATTCAGGCTGCTGCGCAAGCTCGGCGAAGGCGGCATGGGCGTCGTGTTCGAAGCCGAGCAACCCGCGCTCGCGCGGCGCGTCGCCGTCAAGCTCGTGCGCCCCGAACAGCTCTATTTCAGCGAGGCGCGTGAGCGTTTTCAGCGCGAGGTGGAGGCCGTCGCGCGCCTCGCGCATCCGGGCATCGTGCCCGTGTACACCGTCGGCGACGAGAACGGCTTGCCGTACTACGCGATGGAGCTCGTCGAAGGCGCGTCGCTCGAGGACGCGCTCGCACGCCTTCGCGGTCGCGATCCGGCACGCCTCAAGGGCTCCGATTTGCGCGAGGCGGTAGTGAGCGTGTGCGTCGAGCGCGGATTCACCGTGCCCGCACCGAACGCGGCGGACCCGCTGTTTTCCGGCACTTGGGCCGAGGCCTGCACTTGGCTCGCGCGCGAAGTGGCGCAGGCCTTGGAACACGCGCACCAGCGCGGCGTGTTGCACCGCGACGTCAAGCCGTCGAACGTGCTCGTCACGCCGTCGGGTCGCGTGCTGCTGGTCGATTTCGGTTTGGCCTCGACCGCAGGCGCCGAGCGCATCACGCGTCAAGGCACACAGATCGGATCGCTGCCCTACATGGCGCCCGAGCAAATCGCCGGCACGCCCGAACGCATCGGTCCGCGCACGGACGTCTACGCGCTCGGCGTGACGCTGTACGAGCTGCTCACGCTCACGTTGCCCTACGCCGAGCGCGACGCGACGCGTCTCGGTCTGCGCATCGCAGCCGGTCGGCCGGAGCGCCCGCGTCGTCGCAATCCGAGTCTCGCATCGGACACGGAGCTCGTGTGCCTGAGCGCGATGGAGATCGATCCCGAACGGCGCTACGAGAGCGCAGCGCACTTCGCACGCGACCTCTCGAATTTGCTGCAGCACCGCGCGATCGAGGCGCGCCCACCGAGCGCGCTACTCGCGGTGCGCCGCTGGGCGCAGCGCAATCCGGCCGGCGCGACGGCGCTCGCGCTCGGGCTGTGTGTGGCGATTGCGGGCCCGCTCGTCTACGGACTTCAGGAGGCGCGAGCGCGCGATGCGGCGGCCGCTGCGCGCGACGCTCTTGCGCTCGAACGCGACGCCGTAGCGCAGGCGCGCGACGTGGCCGCCGCGGAGCGCGACTTGGCGCGCACCAACCTCGACGCTGCGCTCGACGCGATCGAGTTGTTGCTCGAGCGCGTCGGCCATCGTGACCTGCGTGACGTGCCGCGCATGGATGAGCTGCGCAAGGAACTGCTTGTGCGCGCCTCGGCTTTGTACGCGCGCTTGGAGGCGGCACCGTCGCCCGACGCGCGCACGCGACTGCGTGCGGCGAGTGCGCTGGGCAAGCTCGCGCGGCTGCGCCGCGAAACCGGCGACAACGCAGGAGCTTTGCGCGACTTCGACGCTGCGGAAGTGCGCTTGACCGCGCTCGCCGACGAGCGTCCGGCCGATTCCGAGGCGCTGTTCGAGCTCGGCTCGCTGCAGGCTTTTGCGACGATCGCGCGCCACCCGGTGCCGACACCGGCCGCCGTCGACGCGATGCGTGCGTCGGTCGGCACGTTGCGCCGCGCGCTCGAGCTCGCACCGCAAGCACGCCGTCCGCGTTCCGAGCTTGCGCGCGGGCTGCTCGGATTGGCGCACTTCCAAGACCGCATCGGTGTCGTGGACGACGCGCGCGTGAGTTGGAGCGAAGCTCTGAAGCTCGCTGAGCAGTTGCGCGCCGAGGATCCCGCCGACGCCGATGCGCTCGAGCTGTGGGCGACGGCCGTCGGACGCATCGCCAACGCGGACTACTACTCGAACGAACAGGAACGCGCCGAACGCGCGTTCGAAGTGCTGCTTGCGGAAACCGACGGGCTCGAGGCACCGTCGGTTTTCTTGCGCGTGCTGCGCAGTGTGACGACGCAGATGCTCGTGCGCGCGCGCGCGCGCCGCGAAGGCGCGACCCGCGACGCGATGCTCGATCAGATGCAGGCGAGCGTGCACGAGCAGCAGCTGCAGATGGCGCGCGATTTTCCGCGCAATCCGCTCTACGCCATGAACGTCGGCACGAGTTGGTTGGATCTCGGCGATCGCGCGCTGCGCTTCGAGGAGTTTGATCGAGCGCGCGACGATTTCGAAGCGGCGCGGCGCATTCATCTCGAGTTGGTCGAACTTGCGCCCGAGGAGCCGAAGCATCGGCGCAGCATCGGTTTGGCGGAGGACCGGCTCACCGAAGTCGCGCGCGCGACGCACGAGAGCGCCGATGCGCTGCGGCACGCGACGGCGGCGGTCGAGGCGCATCGCGAAGCGCTGCGCTTGGGCGCGCTCGGTACGACCCCTGCGGAATTCAGCGACGCCGTGCGCGTGTTGATCGAGTTGCGCATGGCTTCCGGCGACGCACGCGCGGCCGCCGCTGCGGCGCGCGATCTCCTTGCGACCCGGCCCGGAGTGCCTGAGGTCGAGATCGACTGCGCGATGGCGCTCAGGCTCGCGTCGGACGCCGCCGCCGAACAGGGCGAAGCGACGCTTGCAGCCGAATGGCGCGCGCAGTCGCTGTCCTTGCTGACGCGTGCGCTCGAGCGCGATCCAGCGCTGAGCGGGCGCATCGTCGCAGCGATCGATGCGTGGCATTTCGAGAACGACCCGGACTTCGCCGCCTTGCGCGAGCGTGCCGCCGGCACGAAATAGCGCTCAGGCCTGCGCCGCGGGCAGTCGCAGCGTCGTCGTGTCGGCGCGACGCGTCACGCTTGGAAGCCCGGGCGCCAAGTGCGCGACGACTTTCGCCGCCGTCGCGCGAAAACCGGTCAGTTTGCCGCCCCAAATCGCGACCAGGCGCGGCGCGCGCTCGTCGTCGAAGGTGAAGGCGACTTCGCGCGGACGGGAGAAGACGCTCGTGCCCGTGCGCGGCAGTACGCGCAGGCCGGCCCAGGAAGCGAGCACTTCGCGCGGGCGCGTCGGCATGTAGCGCCGCAGCGTCTCGAGCAAGTAGTCGATTTCACTTTGCATCGGCGCGACCTGAGCGGGGTTGCCTTGGTACGGCGTTTCCGTCGTGCCGACGAGCAGGCGGCCGTGCCAGGGCATGAGGAACACGGCGCGTTGGTCGCGCGGCGCCTCGCAGTAGTAGATGCCGCGCTCGAGCGTGGAGGCCAGTTCGACGTGCGTGCCGGCGACGAGTTCGACGTCGAGCACGAGCGGCCTCGGCGTGATGCGGCGCTGCACGTCGGCGATCCACGGACCGCCCGCGTTGACCAACGCACGACAACGGACGTCGAAAGACTCGCGCTCGCTCTCGATGTGCGCGACGTAGCCGGCGGCGTCACGCTGCGCCGCCGCGAAACGCGCCGGGCAAGCGAAGTCCGCTCCCAGTTCGCGCGCCGAAGCGAGCACCGCTCGCACGAGCGCCGCGTCGTCGGTCTGTCCGTCGAAGTAGCGAAAAACAGCCCGCAGATCGCGCGTTTCGAGACCGTCGAGCTGCTCCCACTCGCGGCGCGGCACGCGCGTGAACACATCGTCGGAACCGAAACCGCCGAGCGCCGCGTACATCGCCAAGCCCGCGCGGATCTTCCACGGCGCGCGCGTCGTGTCGGCGTAGACGGGAATGTGGAACGGCACGAGCTTCACGAGATCAGGCGCGACGCGCAGCAGGATCTCGCGCTCGCGCAACGACTCGCGCACTAGGCCGAGTTGCAGGGATTCGAGATAGCGCAAGCCACCGTGGATCAACTTGCTCGAACGACTCGACGTGCCCGCGGCGGGAGCGCGCTCTTCGACGAGCATGGCCGAGTAGCCGGCTGCTGCTGCCGCTTGCAACACGCCGACGCCGTGAATTCCGCCGCCGATGACGAGCACGTCGACTTCGCGCGTGCTCACGAGCTCTCCAGTGCGCGCTTCATTTCGCCGACCGCAAACGTCTCGATGAAACGCACGCCGCGCGCGGCGAGTGCGCGCGCGACAGCGACATCGTCGACCTCGTACACCGCCAAGTCGCCGCACGGCGAACGCAGCGCGCCGTCGGGGAGCTTCTCGAAATCGCAGAAGACGATCTCGGGCTTCAAGCGCGCGATCTCGACACTCGCGATTTGACTCCAGTGGATCAGCACCGGCCCGACGGGCAGCTTCGTGCGTTCACGCGCGAGCGCAAGCACTTCGACATCGAACGAAATCAAGGTGCAACGCCGGGCGATCGGAGCGAGCAGCAAGACGACGGCGTCGAGCACTGCTGCGCGACCGAACGACTCGAGCGACGCCCGCTTGAGCTCGACGAAGGCGTGAACGCCGGCGTTGCGCGCGAGCAGGTCGACGAAACCCGCGAGCGTCGCGAGCGGCTCGTTCGCGAAACGCGCACCGAACTTCTCGGCCTCGGCGGCGCGTAACGCCGCGAGTTCCGCGCTCGTCCTCTCGCCGATCGAACCCGCGACGCCGCACATGCGCTCCAAGGTGCGGTCGTGCATCAAGTACGGCACGCCGTCGCGCGAAAGCTGCACGTCGATCTCGACGAAGCGCGCGCCGACCTCGATCGCCCCGCGCACCGCCGCGAGCGTGTTCTCGGGAAAATGCCGCGCGTAACCGCGGTGCGCGATGAACTCGGGATGATTCGCCATCGGTGCTGGTGCGCTCGACACTAATCCACGATCGAAGCGTTCGGATCGGTGGACTTCCACACGGAAGATCCGAGTAGGTCAGGTCCGCGCCTGCGCGCGCGTCGAAGTTTGCGGCTCGCGCACGCCGGCAAACGGTGATGGCCTGAGTGCCGCTTGTAGAGCGAGCATGCGGATTCGACGATCCAGGTCACGGCCGGCGAAACTCTGCGGAACACGACGTATGCGTGCATAGAATCCCGCGCCGAACTTCAGGAGCACTGCGATGGACCCTTTCGACCCGACGCCTGACGATCGTTTCACCTTCGGCCTGTGGACCGTCGGCAACACCGGGCGCGATCCGTTCGGCGAGGCGGTGCGTGCGCCGCTGAAGCCGTGCTACAGCGTCGCCAAGCTCGCCGAATGCGGGGCGTGGGGCGTCAATCTGCACGACAACGATCTCGTGCCCTTCGGCGCGAGTGCGGGCGAACGCGACGCGATCGTCGGCGAATTCAAAGCCGCGCTCGAAGAGCACGGCATGGTCGTGCCGATGGCGACGACCAATTTGTTCTCGCACCCGGTGTTCAAGGACGGTGCCTTCAGCTCGAACGACCCGAAGGTGCGTGCCTTCGCGTTGCGCAAGTCGATGGACGCGATCGATCTCGGTGTCGAGCTCGGCGCGAAGACCTACGTGTTCTGGGGCGGTCGCGAGGGGAGCGAGGCCGACGCGTGTCGCGACCCGCGCACGGCGATCGCGCGCACGCGCAACGCGCTCGACTTTCTGTGCGACTACGTGCGCGAGCAACGTTACGACCTGCGCTTCGCGCTCGAAGCGAAGCCCAACGAGCCGCGCGGCGACATCTACTTTCCGACCACGGGGCACATGCTCCACTTCATCACGACGCTCGCCCATCCTGAGATGGTCGGCGTCAATCCGGAGGTCGCGCACGAGACGATGTCCGGCTTGTCGTTCGTGCACGCCGTCGCGCAGGCGATGGAGTGCGGCAAGCTGTTCCACATCGACTTGAATGCGCAGAGAATCGGGCGCTACGACCAAGATCTGCGCTTCGGCTCGGAGGACGTGAAGCAAGCCTTCCTGCTCGTGCGCTTGCTCGAAGGCACGACCGGCACGCCGCGCTACGGCGGTCCGCTGCACTTCGATGCGCACGCCTATCGCACCGAGGACGAGGCGGGCGTGTGGGATTTCGCGCGCGGCTGCATGCGCACCTACAAGATCCTCAAGGCGCGCGCGCAGGCCTTCGATGCCGATCCGCAAGTGCGCGAACTGATCGCGGAACAGCACGACGCGGAAATCGAGCCGCTGCTCCGCGGCTACTCGCAGGACAAGGCGCGCAAGCTGCGCGCGTGGAAATTCGACGCAGCCACGCACGCGCAACGCGGCCTGCGCTACGAGCGGCTCGACCAGTTGATGATGGAACACTTGCTGGGCGTGCGCTGATTCATGGCGCGGCGTCAGTACCTCGGCTTCGATGTCGGCACGCAAGGGACGAAGGGCCTCGTGATCGATGCCGAGCGTGGCGAAATCGTCGCGCGCGCCTCGAGCTCGTACGGATTGATCGCGGGCTTGCCGGTGGGCCACGCCGAGCAGCATCCCGACACCTGGTGGCGCGCGTTGCGCGATGTGACCGCGCAACTCGTCGAACGCGGGCTCGACGCAGGCGAGCTTGCGGCGATCGGCGTGTCCGGTCAGCAGCATGGTTGCGTCGTCCTCGACGAACGCGATGAAGTCATCCGGCCTGCGAAGCTGTGGTGCGACACGTCGACGGCCGACGAAGCGCGCGAGTTGTCGCGTGCGCTCGGCCGCAGCGTGCCGACAGGCTTCACCGCGTCGAAGCTCGCCTGGTTGAAGCATCGCGAGCCGGCGCATTGGGCGCGCGTGCGACTCGTGCTGCTGCCGCACGACTGGGTCAATTTTCAACTGACCGGCTTGGCGACGATGGAGCCCGGCGACGCTTCGGGTACCGGCTTTTTCGATGCGCGCGAGCGGCGCTTCGACGCGCGCGCGCTCGCCGCGATCGACCGCGCGCTTGCGGGCTATCTGCCGCCGGTGATCGCGAACGGCGCGCCGGCCGGCGAATTGACGCAGGCGGGCGCGCGTTGGCTCGGCCTCGGCGAGAGCGCGGTCGGCGCGCTGGTCGCCAGCGGCGGCGGCGACAACATGATGAGCGCGATCGGCGGCGGTGCGACGCGCAGCGGCGTCGTGGTGCTCAGCCTGGGCACTTCCGCGACGATCTTCACACGCTCCAACGTGCCCCTCGCCGACGCTGACGGCGCGATCGCTCCGTTTTGCGACTCGACGGGCGCGTGGTTGCCGCTGGTGTGCGTGATGAACGCGACGGGAGTGCTCGAAGAAGTGAGCGCGGCCTTCGGCGCCGATCTCGCCACGCTGACCGACGAGGCTGCGCGCGTCGCGCCGGGTTGCGGCGGTGTCACCTTCGTCCCGTACTTGATCGGCGAGCGTGTGCCCGACTTGCCGAAGGCGGGCGGAATGCTCGCGGGCCTGCGCCCCGGCTCGCTGCGCCGCGACGTCGTGTTTCGCGCGGCGCTCGAAGGCGTCGCGCTCAATTTGGCTTGGGGCGTCGAGCGCCTGCGCGCGCTCGGAGTCACGGTCGACACGGTGCGCGTCGTCGGCGGTGGTGCTCGCAATGCGCTGTGGCGCACGATCCTCGCGGACGCGCTCGCGGCGCCGCTCGTGCAACTTGCCGAGCCCGAAACCGCAGCATTCGGAGCGGCTTTGCAAGCGCTGTGGACGGCGCGTCGAGCGCAGGGCGAACGCGTGACGGCTGACGAAGTCGCGCAGCCGTGGGTGCACACTTCAGGCGCGACGTCGGAACCGAACGCGCAACACGTCGAGCTGTATCGCGCAGCCGCGCAGCGCTTCCGCGCGCTCGTTCCCTTTTCGAGCACGCAGCCCTAACCTCGCACCGTGTTCGAGCCCCACGCCGTTCCGCCGACCGTGCTGTCGGTCGCCTCGTTTTCGCGTTCCTACGAGACGCACCGCGCGGTCGAAAACCTGTCCTTCGAATTGCGCGCGGGCGAGATCCTCGGCCTCGTCGGTCCCAACGGCGCGGGCAAGACCACGACGCTGCGCACGATCGCCGGCGTGCTGCCGGTGAAGGAAGGCCGCATCACCGTCGGAGGTTTCGACCTCGCGACGGACGAGGTGCAGGCCAAGCGCAAATTGCGCTGGATTCCCGACGATCCGCAGCCCTTCGATTCGCTGACGGTGATCGAGCATCTCGAATTCACGGCGGCGCTGTACGAGGTCGCGCAGTGGCGCGAGCGCGCCGACGAATTGCTGGCGCGCTTCGAACTCGCCGAGAAGCGCGACGCGTTCGGCGGCGAGCTGTCGCGCGGCATGCGCCAGAAACTGGCCTTCTGTTGCGCGTGGATCGCGCGGCCTGAATTGGTGTTGATGGACGAGCCGCTGTCGGGCCTCGATCCGCGCGGCATCCGTTCGGCGAAGCAGGCGATCGAGGAACTGGCGCGTTCGGGCAGCGCGGTGATCCTCTCGTCGCACTTGCTCGTCTTGATCGAGGAACTCGCGACGCGCTTACTGATCCTCGATCGCGGCCGGCGCGTGTTCGACGGCACCTTGGCGGAAGCGCGCGCCGCATTTCCTGCGCACGAACGTGGTTCGCTGGAGGAGATTTTTTTCGCGGCGACCGGAAGCGGCGTCGCACCGAGCGACGAGCCGACGACGAAGGGCTGACGCGTCGTGCTGCCCAGCGAACCCGCGTTGCGTTTGTTGGCGCGCCGCAAGTTGAGCGGC
>CAYHRR010000139.1:0-8532 GCA_964358875.1 uncultured Planctomycetaceae bacterium
AACAACATCGTGCGCACGGCCTTCGAAGCGCTCGCGGCGGTGCTCGGTGGAACGCAGTCGCTGCACACGAACTCGATGGACGAGACCTTGTCGCTGCCGACCGAGAAGGCGGTGAAGATCGCGTTGCGCACGCAGCAGATCATCGCGGAGGAGATCGAGGTCGCGCACGTCGTCGATCCGCTCGGCGGCTCGTACTTCGTCGAGGCCTTGACGAGCAAGCTTGAGGCCGAGGCCGAGCGCTACTTCCAAGAGATCGATCGCCGCGGCGGCGTCGTCGCGGCGACGGATCAGGGCTACATCCAGCGCGAAATCCATCGTTCGGCGGTCGCGTATCAGGCGGCGGTCGAGCGCGGCTCGAAGAAGGTTGTCGGCGTCAACTGCTACGTCGAAGACGGCGCGGGCCCGACGATCGAGACGCACAAGATCGATGCGGCGGTCGAGCGCGAGCAGCACGAGCGCCTCGCGAAGTTGCGTCGTCGCCGCGACAACGCGAAGTGCAAGCGCGAGCTCGACGCGATCCGCGACGCGTGCCGCAGCAAGGACAACCTCCTCGAACGTTTCGTCGCCGCCGCGCACGCCTACTGCACTCTCGGCGAGATCGCCGACGTCCTGCGCGCCGAGTTCGGCGTCTACAAGGAGCCGAAGATCCTGTGAGCGCTTGGATTCCGAAATTCGTGATCGCCGGCGGCGCCGTGGTCGTGCTGAGTGCGATCTATGTGGTCGCTGTCACGAGCCCGCAGTGGATGTGGCGCTTCGCGGTGCCGTGCTCCGTCGTGCTCGGGATCTCGGGCGTGTCGCTGGTCGTCGCGGGATTGAAGGCGCAATCGCGGCGCGCGCGCTAGAGCAACTCACATGGTTTCCAAAAACAACACGACCGCGTTCAAGGTGCTCGCGCTGCTCTTCATCGTGCCCGCGATCGTCACGGTCGTCGTCGGCATCGACCTCGTGCTGCGCGGTCTCGGCATCCATGTGATCGAGATCAACATTCCGCGCAGCGGCGGTTGGGCGATCCTCGTCGGACTGTGTTGCTTGGGAACCGGTTGGGTCGCGAAGCAAGGCCTGACCGCGCTGTGGAAGAAGCTCTGAGAACAACGCCATGAACACGCAACGCAAGATCCGAGTGCTGGTCGGCAAACCCGGCCTCGACGGCCACGACCGCGGCGCGAAGACCGTCGCGAGCGCGCTGCGCGATCACGGCATGGAAGTGATCTACACCGGTCTGCACCAGACGCCCGAAGCGATCGCCGAGATCGCCTCGCAAGAGGACGTCGACGTCGTCGGCCTGTCGATCTTGTCGGGCGCGCACATGGTGCTGTTCCCGCGCGTGCGCGCCGAGCTCGCCAAGCGCGGGCTCGATCACGTGCTGCTCACCGGCGGCGGCATCATTCCGCTCGAGGACGTCGCGACCCTCGAAAAGCAGGGCTACACGCGCCTTTTCGGTCCCGGCACGCGGACCGAAGAGATCGCGAATTGGATCCGCACCGAGATGGAAAAGCGTTGGGCCAAAGAAGGAGCCGCGTCATGAGCGAGAGCAACAAGCGCACGGATCAAGTCAAGCAGGGCGGTGCGCATGGGCGCGGAGAGACGAACATCCCGCCGACGCTCAACGCGCAGCGCGACATCCTCACGATCGCGGAGGCGGCCGATTTGCTGGGCGTCAGCGAGAAGACCTTCAACAAGGTGCTGCACGCGCAGAACATCCCCGCGCGCAAGATCGGCCGCGAATGGAAGTTTTCGCGCGCCGCGTTGATCGAGTGGGTCGGCGCCGGACGCAGCAAGGACTTCTACAACTCGCAGTCGGAAGACGACGAGGACGAAGCACCCAAGCCGATCAAGCCCGAACGCGCACGCCGCACCGCCGGTTGGAACATCGAGTACTAGACGACACGCACCATGATCACGCTCCCCGACCTCAAGCACTCCTTCGACTTCTCCGAGCAGCAGCTCATGATCCGCGACATGGTCCGCGATTTCGCGCGCACCGAAGTCGCACCGCACGCGCACGACATCGACGAGCACCATCGCTTTCCCGTCGACACCTGGAAGAAGATCGTCGAGCTGGGCCTGCCCGGCATTCCCTTCGGCGAAGACGTCGGCGGAGCCGGCGGCGACACGCTCTCGTACATCTTGGCCGTCGAAGAGATCTCGAAAGTGTGCGGCTCGACCGGCTTGACGCTCGCCGCGCACGTCTCGCTCGGCACTTGGCCGATCGACGCTTTCGGCGGGAATCTGCGCGAAAAGTACGTGCCGCAGCTGATCCGCGGCGACTACATGGGCGCCTACGGTTTGACCGAACCGAACGCGGGTTCGGACTCGGGCTCGACGCAGACGACGGCGGTGCTCGAAGGCAACAACTGGCGCATCAACGGCCGCAAGTGCTTCTGCACGAATGCGAATTACGCCGGCACGTTCATCATCACGGCGGTGACGACGCCGGGCGCGGGCGCGAAGGGCATCAGCGCGTTCGTGATCACGAAGGAGACTGCGGGAGTGTTCCTCGAACCGGGCGAGCACAAGCTCGGCATGCGCGGTTCCGACTGGGGCAGCGTCGTGTTCCAAGACGCGCGCATCCCCAAGGACCACCTGCTCGGGCCGAGCGGCGAAGGCTTCAAGACTTTCATGAAAACGCTCGACGGCGGGCGCATTTCGATCGGTGCCTTGTCGCTGGGCATCGCGGAAGGCGCCTACGAATGCGCGCTGAAGTACGCGAAGGAGCGCGAGGCCTTCGGCGGCACGCTCGCCGATCAACAGGCCGTGCAATTCAAGCTCGCCAACATGGCGATGGACATCGAGGCTTCGAAGCACCTCATCTACCACGCCGCGCGTTTGAAGGACCTCGGCCTGCCGTACTCGAAGGAAGCGGCAATGGCGAAGTTGCTCGCGTCGGAGTGCGCGATGCGCGTGACCTACGACGCGATCCAGATCTACGGCGGCATGGGCTATTCGCGCGAGTACCCGGTCGAACGCATGTGGCGCGACGCAAAGCTGTGCGTCATCGGCGAAGGCACGAGCGAAGTGCAGCGCCTCGTGATCGCGCGCAGCATCCTCAGATAGCGTGCCCTCCACAATTATTGCTCCGAACCGACCGAGATAGACATCCGTGAAGTTGACTCCTTCTGATCCTGATCTCGCCACCGTGTATGGGCGCATTCTGTCGAAGGAGCTTGATCTCCAGCCAGATTTTCAGCGCAACGAAGTCTGGAGTGAGCACAAGAAGACTCGACTGATCGACAGCATTTTGCGTGAGTGGCATGTGCCGCCAATCCATGTCGTCGTTGATTCCGACAACCGTGAACAGGTGTTGGACGGAAAGCAGCGGCTGAGTGCCATTCGCGATTTTATTGAGGGCAAACTGCGGGTGGACGGGGAAATTGAACCTGCCGACCCGGAAATCAGACAGCTCGGTGGGTTGCTATATGGAGAGTTGCCCCCCCGAATTAGGCGTCGATTTGAGCGATTCACAATAAGGCTCTACAGCCTCACTGACTACAAGCCAGGAGAGCCTGCAGAACTGTTCTATAGGCTCAACCAACCGGTTGTGCTGACGTCCGCTGAACAGCGAAATGCATATTTTGGCCGCACGCGCGACCAAGTACGAGCGCTAGTCAAGCACGCTGGGAGTGTTGGAATCTCAGCGGAGACCATAGGGTTCTCCAACGGGCGAATGGCGTATGATGACGTGATCGCGCGCCTTTGCCTGGCCCTGGAGCATCGGTCGCTCGACAAGCGCATCACTGCGTCCGAGATCGCTCGGACGTATCGTTTGGGCTCCGGCTTTGAACCGGAGACGCTCCAAAAGAGTGAGAATGCTATTTCAATGCTCGCCGCCGTAGCCAACGCGATCTCGGGCAACCGATTGCGGCTCAATAAGGCAACGATTCACAGTTGGCTGTGGTTTTTCTCGGAGGTGCAGGCGCTCTCTCCGGACTGGAAGGCGAGCGTTAGGCCGATATCGACTTTCGTTCACACGTTCGAGTTCGGAAGGCACTGGGTGCGCCGGACCGATCGAACCGATGAATTTGACCTTGGATTCCAAAACCCAAATCGCATGGCGCGAGTGTTCGCGGTTTTCAATGACCGAGCCAGTTCGCGAGTCGCTGACGTGTCCTCCGTTGTGCTTCGGGACATGATGATATGGATCGGCGCAGCCAATCACAAAAGAATGCCCGAGATAGTGGCCAGGCTCCGACGGGAACGACTAGAGACGATAGAGATTATCTCTCGTCAACTTGAAGCGGCTGAAAACCCGCTTGAGCTAGCGGATAGCATCATGGTCTCGCCCAATGCCTTGTTCTGGAATCAACCGAAATGAAAGTGCGCGCCGCGAGTCGGGCAGACTGCTGGCGCGCGGTCTACAAACGCGCGTACGATTCACGATTGATTTCAGTTAGGGCCATCGGCGTGGCTGGCGCGTCCAATGCCGTCGATCTTGATTTTTCTTCTGGCGGAATCACAGGCATCTGCGGGGCCAACTCGACGGGCAAAACTCACCTGGTTCGAGCAATTGCGCGGGCACTGCTACCGGAGGAATTTCGAACACGCGAAATCTCACTTGCGCGGCAAAAAAACCTGCAACTCCAGTTGGTCGGAGTGGCAGCGGGGAAGGACTTTTCAACGCAGGTCAGTTTCAACGACGGCGAAGTTGTCTGTGATCCGCAGCTTCCAGAAATCAATGCCGTGTGGATCGATCCGGTCGTTCACTGTTCGGCGTTGGCTTCTGCATACGAGCACCAAAATGGCTTTCTTGAGTTGCTCGATCTATATGAGGCACGCGAACTCCCGCAGGAGGAGCGAGAGTGGTTGAGCTTTATTCTCAGGCGGGATTACATGAGTGCTCGGCTCACCGAGGTGCTTGAGTACGATGAGACCGTCCCTTATTTTTCGGTGACTGATGAATCGGGTGCATATGGCGCCGAGTCGATGGGCCTAGGCGAGCTGTGCGTGCACTACATGTGGTATCGCCTGACTCAGGCGAAGCCTGGATCAGTATGCATCATTGAGGAACCCGAGAGCTTTCTTAGCCCGGTGGCTCAACGGGCGCTGGCAGACGCGCTTGCGCATCTCAGCGTCACAAGAAACCTGTGGATGATCGTGGCGACCCATTCTCCGGACATACTTAGCCGTCTTCCGACCGAGCACCTTCGTGTGGCGCGCCGATCCGCAGGGAGCATTACTTGTGTAGTTCCAAAGAGCAGAGCACGCGCGCTCTTGCCGCTTGGACTCCAGCTTGGCGTCGTCGGCGTGCTCCTGGTTGAGGACGAAAGTGCGAAGGCGGCGCTGGAGACAATGTTGAATCAGGATGAGGTGCATGACTGGAGTCACGTCGTCGTCAAGATTGCCGGCGACGCTGGTCGTGTCGTGAAAGCCATCGAAGCCATCCCGCAAGACCTGGACACACCGAGATTCGTGGGCGTTCTTGACGCCGATCAGTCGACTCGCGCCAAGGTCAGTTCGGGACATCTCTTGTTCCTTCCTGGGCCGGGAACACCGGAACAGTGTGCACTAGACGCCGTGCTTCATGGCAGCGTCGAGTTCTGCAGTCGCGTTGGAATCCAGGCCTCAGAGCTGGGCGCTGCCCTTGAGGAATCCGTCGCAATGGATCCTCATGACCGACTATCGGCCATCGCGCATCGATTCCATTTAGACCGGCCGGGTCTGATTCGAGCTGGAACGGCGATGTGGCTAGAAGGTAAATCTGTGAAGATCGACGTTGCGCAGCTATGCAAGTCGATATTCGAAAAACTGCCGGGCCCGCAGTTGTGGTGAGTGCGATCAGCATGTTGAGTCTTGACATTTGAGATGGCGCGGGCGAGGTAGAGCGCTTCCCAAGCGCGTGCAAGGCGCTCAAGCTGGACGACGCGCCACTGCCCGTTTCAGCGCGTCGAAGCGAGCCAAACCTGAACAACCGGCCAGCGCGCATCCTTGACGCGGCCGTCGACGAGGTTGTCGGCGTCGACGAGCACGCGGCCCGGCGCGAGCGCGAGCCATTCGTACGGCGGCGCGTCGAGCGAAACGACGCAGGCGCCGCGGAGATTCGTGCGACCGACGGCTGCGCGATCAGCGAACACCTCGACGTCCGACAGCGTCGGAAGGCGCTCGCGACGCAGCCCGATCTCGTAGCCGACACACGGAATCGAGCACATGCGATCGGCGTCGCGCGCGATGACCAACGCGCCGAAGCCGCGTTCGAGCTCGACCTCGAGCAACAGCGCGCCGTCGACATTGCGCAGTTCCACCGCTCGCACCGCGCGCGGCTTGTGCTCCGGCGCAAGCAGGATCCAATCGCGACGCGCGTCGCGAGCAATAGGACCGCAGCGCACGTCGAAATCCACCGCCTGCTGGAGCGGCGCGCCTCCGCGTTCGTCGAGCGCAATCATCAGCACCGCCGAGATCGGCGCCTTGGTCACGGCATCGCGCGCGCGCACGACGAGCATGGCTTCACCTTCGTCGACAAGTTCGAACACGACCTCCTCGCCGGGCACCGTCGCGCGCTTCACGCGCGCACGCGCACTGCGACCGTCACCGGGGAAAAATGTGACGTCGTACTCGCCGGCCGGAAGGTGCTCGAACTCGAATTGCATCGGGTTTGCGTGACTGCTGCTGTCGACCCAAAACTCAGGCCCTTCGCCGATGACGTTCCAACGGTCGACAGCGTTCGAATCTCCGACCGAGCGCAGCGCTAGCACACCGCCTGCATACGAGCCGCGCGGATCTTCGAGCCGCACCTTCACCGAGCCCGCTTCGACGAGCGGCGCAAACACGATGTCGCCCATCTCGTTGTCGCCGACCTCGAGCTCAACATCCGCCGCGAGCGGCGCGCGATAGGTCGGCGCGACGATCACGCGCCACGCACCCGGCTCCAAGTCGACCTGAGTGAAGTGTCCCTTGTCGTCGGTCGTGCTCTGGCGCCACTTCGAGCTCGCGCGCGGCGCGCCCGCGGCATCGAGCGGGATCAGCAAGAACGCTCCGTGCGCTTGATCAACGCCGCTCGTGTCGACGAGATGTCCATGCACGCGCGCGAGTCCCGACGTGTCTTCGACTTTCGCCGGAGCGGCACTCTCGATCGACGGGCTCGGCGCCGTCGGCGCCGCGACGCGCTCGCTGACGACGTCGACGCCGGACGAATCAACGACAACCGGCTGCGCTTCCGCCTTCGGCTGCGGCGCGATCGCGATCGGCACCGTTTCAGCGCGGTGCTGCGGCGCGAAGGCGAAATAGGCGACGACCGCAACGACCAACACCACCGCAGCGACAACAAGCGCGCGCTTCACTCGCGCGGCTCCTTGCCTTCGAGGTGAAAGCGATGCAGCACTCTGTGCGCGACGGGCGCGAGCAGCAACGTCGCGACGAACAGGAACATGATTCCGCTGAACAACGCATAGCCGGTCTCGAACACTTTGCCTGCGGCTGTCGGCATTTCGAGCGCCGGGCCCATGCCGGTGAGGATCATCGCGGCCGCGTGCACGGCGTCGATCCACTAGCAAGCCGCGCACGCGTGGTAGCCGATCGCGCCGACGGCGAGCGACAGCGCGACGAGCACGAGCGCCGCGCTGGCGGAACGCGCGAGTCGCGTCGCAAACGCGCGCGGCGGCAAGTGCGGATAGGCGGTGCGCTCGAACATGCGCGGCAGACTACTCGCCGCGCTCGCGCGTCGAAACGCTTGACCCTGCGCGCGCGCGACCGCGAGATGGCGCCGATGATCCAGCGCGAGCCTCCGCGAACCTTCACGCCGCGCTCGATTCGGGTCGGCGAGTGGCGCGTCACCGAGCTGTGCGACGGAACGCTGCGCCTCGACGGCGGCGCGATGTGGGGCGTGGTTCCCGCGAACTTGTGGCGCAAACTGACGCCGCCCGCGGCGGACAACACGATCGCGCTCGCGCTGCGGCCGTTCCTGGCCGAGCGCGGCGACGTCAAGTGCGTGATCGAAGTCGGCATCGGCAATCGCTGGGACGCGAAGCAGCGCGCGCTGTACTCGATCGATGCCACGATCTCGCTCGAAGACTCGCTGCGCGCATGCGGCGTCGCGCCCGAGGCGATCACGCACGTCGTCGCCTCGCACTGTCACTGGGATCACTTCGGCAGCGCGCTCGTCGAGCGCGACGGCCGCGTCGTGCCGTTGTTTTCCAACGCGCGCCACTTCGCGCCGGCGATCGAAATCGCGATGGCGAAGAAGCCCGGCCACGCGCGCAAGGGTTCCTACCGCGCCGAGGACGTCGAGCCGCTCGAGCGCCTCGGCTTGCTCGCGGGCTACGACGGCGACGCGGAGCTCGCGCCCGGTTTGCGCGCGCACGTGCTCGGCGGACATTCCGACGGCGTCGCGGTGATCACGCTCGATGAAGAGCGCGACGACGCGGCGATTTTCTGGTCCGACGTCGTGCCGACCACGCACCACGTGCAGCCCCCGTACATCATGGCCTACGACATCGACGTCGTCCGTTCGTTCGAGCAGCGCTCGACTTGGCTCGCGCGCGCGTGCGAACGCCGCTGGGCCGGGCTTTTCTATCACGACGAACACATCGCCTTCGCGCGCAT
>CAYHRR010000140.1:0-7406 GCA_964358875.1 uncultured Planctomycetaceae bacterium
CGATGGCGCCCAGCATCGGCACGATGCGGCCGTAGTAGACGACGCGGAACACCTGCCACGCGGCGAGCGGCGCGAACGCTGCCAGCGCCACACGTACGTGCCCGCGCTTCCACTCGACGAAGGCGAAAGGCAGCGCAAAGAGCACCGCCTCGTTGCGCACGAGCGCCGCCGCGCCGAGCACGAACGCAGCTGCGAGCGCGCGCGAATTGCGCCGCAGCGCGCCGTCCCAAAGGTCGAGCCACACCGCGAGCAATGCGCCCAGCAGCAGCGTGCCCAGCCCCATGATCGCGTGCCACGCCGAGGCCGTGCTCGCTGCGACGAGCAGCGCCGGTGCGAGAGTGAAATCGCGCACGTGGCGCCGTTGCCACAAGCGCGCGATCGAAAACGCAGCGACGCCGCTCGCGACGATCGAAACCACGACGCTGAAGAGCGGTGCGTCGACACCGAGCTTCAACGCCGCCGCAACCGCGAGCGTCCAACCCGGTGCCGAGAAGCCCTCGACGCGCTCGCCCGGATTGAAAACCAACCCCACGCCCTCGATCCAATTGCGCGCGTAGCGGTAGGCGATGAAATCGTCGTCGCACGGCCCGTAGCCGATGAACGTCGCGGCGTGCGCGGCGGCGAGCGCTGCTGCGAGGAACGGGAGCGCGCGGCGAAACATCGCGCGGAGACTAGCGCACGAGCCCGAGATCGCGCACGCGCGCGACGAACAGCTGCGCGACGGCGGCGCGTCCTGCAGCGCTGAAGTGGATCCCGTCTTCGATGAACAGTTGCGTGCGGTTCGCGCGGACTGCGAATTCCCGCTCGAGGTCGAGCAGACTCGCCCCGCTCTCGGCTTGCACCTCGCGCACGACTTCGTTGTAGCGCCGGTGCAGCTCGACGACGTCTTGCGCGCTGCGTGCGAACGCGTGCACCGTCAGATAGCTGGGCACGTAGAGGTCGTGCGTGGTCGGCGCGGTGACGAGCACGACCTGCGCGCCGCACGCGCGAAACAGCGCGACCATGCTGCGCAGATTCTCGCGGTACTGCTCGAGCGGCACGCGCGTTCGATCGAGCACGACCGTCTGTGACGACGAGCGCGACGCGTCGAAGAGCTTGCGCAGCGCTTGCAGCAGCCGACTGTTGCGCGTCAGCCGCGCGGCGCCGACGTCGATGTGCTTGTCCGCGTCGATCGCACCGTGCGCGAGCCAATGATCGTTCCAGCCGTACTCGATCACGACGAGATCGGGCTCGAGCCGTGCGCCTTCGCGTTGCGCGAGCACGCGGCCTTGATGCGTCGTGTAGCCCGACATCGCGAGATTGACGACATCGAGCGAATGCGTGCTATCGAGCGCATGCGTGCCATCGAGCGCATGCGTGCTATCGAGCGCATGCGTGCTCGCGAGTTCGGCACCGGCGAGTTCGGGCCACGCCTTCGGAAAGCCCTGTTGCACGCAGGAATCGCCGAGGGCCAGGAAGCGCAACGTGCCCACGGGCTTCGGCACCACGGGCTCGGGCCCCCAAAAGCCGAGCGCATTGACGTTCGGCGCGCCGTCGCGCCGCAAGGTCCAAAACAGCTGCTCATCCGGCTCGAATTCCGCGAACTGCTCGGCCGACGGGTAGCCGAAGGAAATCCCTGAGACGTAGCGAAAATCGGCGCTGCGCAGGCCGAGCTCGGGCACGAGCAACAGCAAGTTGAGCAGCGCGAGCGCGAGCGGCGGGCCGGGTCGGCGCCGCGCGACGAACGCGCAGATCAATGCGCCCATCACGCACGCGCCGACGAGGCTCGCGAACGACGGGTCTTGCCTGGCGACGACGCCGGCGAGCACGGCCGACAGCGCGAACGAGCCGACAACGAACAGCGCCGCTGCGTGCCTGGGTCGTTCAGCGCCTGAAGTCATAGGTCGAGCCGCTGCGCAACACGTGCAACGTCATTCCCTGCGCGGCGGACGGCAGGCCGTCGATCTTCGGTTCGACGCCGGCACGGCGCGCGTCGACGACGAGCACGGGGCCCTCGCCTAGAACTTCGCCGCGACCGTCATGGACGATCAAGGCCGTGCGTTCGTCGATGCCGAAGCCGACGAGCTCGGGGTGATCGAGCACGGCTGAAATCAGGCGGTTGGCACGCTGACGCTTGACGAAATGTTGGTCGACGATCGCTCCGGGCAACAGCCCCAAGCCGAGCGCCGTCGCGGTCGATCCGGGAGTGATGCTCGTCAACAGATTCTCGCCGCCTTCGCCGGTGATCATCACCGCGGTCATCACGGCCGCACCCGCGCTCGTGCCGCCGCACACCGCGCCGGCGTCGTGGCGCGCTCGCACGAGCTCGACGAAACCGGCCGCGGCAAGGTCCTTCATCAACACGCTCTGATCGCCGCCGCCGAACCAGATCAAGTCGGCGCGTTCGATTTGCGCGCGCGCCCAAGCCGGATCGGTGAATTCGACGACGAGTGCCTCGCGTGCGCCGGCCTCGCGCCACATCTGCGCCGAGTCGACGCCGCGCTCCTTCGACTCCGAAGCCTGCGGCAACACGACGACGATCGTCTCGGGACCGCGCGCGAGCTCGAGTGCGCGCGCGACGATCGGAGCGGTCGTCCCGCCTCCGCCGACGATCACCAACGCGCCCGCTTTTGCGCTCGTCGAGCTGCCTTGCGAGACGCACGCTGCCGTCACGGTGAGCAACGCGGCCGCCAAACCTGTGCCGATCTTCATCGTCGAACTCCCACCGTGCGTTCGTTGACGCCGTGCCGATATGGATTGACCAAACCGGGCGGACGGTAACGGAAACGCTTGTAGCTCCACAAATACTGCGCGGGTGCAGCGCGGATCAGCGTCTCGAGTTCGAGGTTCATCGCGCTCGCGGCCGCAGCCAGATCGGGATCGCGCATGGCGTCGTCGCGCGGCGCCGAGATGTGGATGCAGAAACCGGCGGCGGCCGGCAGTCGCTCGGCCCAGATCAGCAGGATCGGCGAGCCGTTTTTCTGCGCGAGTTTCAGCGACATCGGCGAGGTGTTGGCGAGCACACCGAAGAACGGCACGAAGATGCCCGCGCCATAGCCGGGCTCTTGATCGGGCATGATCCCGACGATGTCGCCGCGCTTGAGCGCGCGATGCAAGCCGAGCACACCGCCCTTGTCCGTCGGCAGCACCGTGGCGCCGAGGCGTTTGCGCGAGGCGACGTAGAAGTCCTTCATCTCGCGGATGCGCGGCGTCTTGTAGATGAGCGCGAACGGACCGACCGAGCTCAGGTACAGCCCGACGATTTCCCAGGCCCCGAAGTGCGGCGCGAGCAACACGACGCCGCGGCCTTGCGCGCGCGCGGTCTGCAGCAATTCGGCGCCGCGCACTTCCCGCACGAGCGACAGCGCGCGTTCGGCGGGCCAGCACCACAGGCCTGCGAATTCGAGCATCGTGCGCGAGGTCTGGACCAGGCTCTCGCGTTCGAGCGCGCGACGTTGCGCGAGGTCGAGCTCCGGAAAACACAACTCGAGATTGATGCGCGTCGTGCTGCGCAGATCGAGCGGAGCGTGCGCAAGGCAGCGCCCCGCCCAACCGCCGAGGCGCTCGACGGCGCCGAAGGGCAACACGGCGGCGCTGCGGATCAACGCCTCGCTCAGCTTTGCGCCGAGCGGCGCCGAGCGCGTGTAGCTCTCGTCGTCCTCGCGGTCGCGCGCCGGTCGCAAATGCGGCGCGTGCGCGGCGTTCGATGCGGCGTTGTCGAGCTCGGATGGCGAGTGAGGTTCGTCGACCACGGGATTGCGGCGCAACCTATGCGACACGCGCAACGCGGGCAATCGCGGTCGTTGCGCGCCCGCCTGTACCAACGCGAGCGGCCGCGCTCCGTTCGAGGAACGCGGCCGCCTGAATCGCGCGCGCTGGGTCTACGGAAGCAGCGTGAAGTACACGGCGTTGCTGTAGGCCACGCCGGCCGCTTGGAAGTTGTCGCGGTACCAGAACTGGCCGAAGAACGTGTCGCCTGCGCCGAGGCTCGGATCGTTGTTCTGGTGCAGCCAATTCGACAAATCGAGCGTCAGCGTTCCGGTGCAATCGTTGCCCGCTGCCGAGCCGCCCGAAGTCGTCGCCCACGTGCGCATGATCGGGATGTCGACGCACAAGTAGCCGTTGAAGTACGGCGTCGCCTGTCCGTGGTGCCCGTAGAACAAAAGGCCGGTCTTGTTGTTGACCACCTGCGTGGCGCGGATCGTGAAGGTCGCGGTCGAGCCGACGCTCGGCGTGCCGGTCGTCGAAATCGACGCGGCGCAATTGGCGGAGTTGGTCTGCGCGGTGCAATAGGTCGTCACCGGCAAGGGCGTTGCGCTCCACACGCGCGCGCGGCCCAAGTCGGCGTTGTTCACGTTGGTGTCGTAGGTCGGCCAGCCGACGACGATGTCGTCGAGCCCGTCGCCGTTGACGTCGCCTGCACCGGCTACCGCGTAGCCGAACTGCTCGTCGATGACCGCGCCGTTGAAGCTGAACAGCACGCTGCCGGTGCGACCCGACCAAACGCGACACAAGCCCGCATTCGCAGCCGGCGTGTCGTTGTACTTCGAGCCGCCCGCGAAGTCGGCCCAACCGTCGCCGTCGACGTCGCCGAGCATCGCGCAGGAGCGGCCGAGTTCGTCGTTCGCCGCCGGTCCGGTGACCTTGTAGATCTGCGCGCCGGTGCGACCCGAGAAGGCCGTCACCGAACCGCAGTTGCCCTTGCCGGTGACGTCCGCGAAGGGCGCTCCGACGAGCACGTCGGTCCAGCCGTCGTTGTTGACGTCGAAGCCGCCGTCGACGCTGTTGGCGTAGTACTCGCCGTGCGAAGCACCGTCGAAGGTGCGCAGCGTCGCGCCGTCAGCGCCCGAGAAGATCCAGGCGCGACCGGCGTCGGTGAATTGATACGCAGCTTGCGGCGCGCCGACGACGACGTCGTCGAAGCCGTCGTGGTTGACGTCGCCCGCGCCCGACACCGAGAAGCCGAGCAACGACACGCCGAGCGGCGAATTGTGCGTGCGGATCACGGCACCGGTGCGGCCCGAGAAAATGCGCGCTTCGCCGACGTTCGAGGTGATCGTGCCCTTGCCGTAGGGAGCTCCGACGATCACGTCCGACCAGCCGTCTTGGTTGACGTCGCCGGCGCCGTCGATCGACGTGCCGAACCAGTCGCCGGCTTGATCGCCGTACCACGTGAACAGCACCGCGCCGGTCCGCCCGGACCACACGCGGACCATGCCCGAGCTCGTTCCGAATTGATCGTGCAGCGGCGCGCCGGCGGCGAAGTCGGGAAAGCCGTCGTGATCGAGGTCGCCGACGCCGGCGACGCTCTCGCCGAGGCGATCGCCCGCGACGAGACCGTGGAACATGTGCAACGTGCTTCCGTTGAGACCGGAAACGACGCGCACGCTGCCGCTCGACAGGCCGCCGACATCGGAGAACGGCGTGCCGAGCGCGATGTCTGCGCGGCCGTCGCCGTTGACGTCGCCGACGATGGCGACGGATTCACCGAGTTGATCTCCGACGAGCGCGCCGGTGATGGTCTGGACAACGGTTTGTGCGTGGCTTGCAGCGCACAGTGCGACGCATGTGGTCGCTTGAACGAGAACGAATGACTTCTTCAACGCGGATCCTTCTCCCCTCGAGCGCGGAGGACTGACTGGCGACAAAAACCGCGCGTCGAAGAGTCCGGGCGGACGACGTCCACTCCTGAGCGGCGTTCCCCAACGCCTCGACACGCACACTTCTCCCTAGATGCTCGAAGCCACCCCTCGTGGATTCGAACGACCTGGTGTCGGCATCTGCTCCGGTCGGTCTTGACCGCCACGCGCCAAAACGCCGCGCCAGGGCGGGAAGGTGTAAGGGAGCGCGCGCCGCTTGACTACGCGGCGGCACGCATTTCTCCGCGACGATGACGGCGACGTTAGGTTCGGCGCGCCGGGCCGGATCGATGTCGGCGACTTCAGCGCTCGACAGCGCTCGCTTCGCCGGGCACGGGCAACAGCAGGAAACGCGCGCTTTCCTCGACCAAACGGGCCAAGGCCGGGGCCTCGTTGCGGAAGGCCGTGTGCTGGTCCTCGAGGATCTGCCAAGTCGCGTCGCACACCGCCGCGCCGGCGCGCGCCTTGCGTTCGCGCGGGATGCGGAAGATGCCGGAGTCCGTCCACAGTCCGACCTCCTCCCAACCGGCGACGACGCGCGCGCGCTGCGCCGGGGGAGCGAGCAGGTCCTCCGACAAACACCATGCGCCGCGCTCGGCGGGATCGGCGCCCAACAGGCCGAGCAGCGTGCCGGCGAGATCGACGTGCGAGGTCGGGCGCGTCTCGACACCGCGCCCCACGCCCGGCCCGCGCAAGAGGAACGGCACGGCCACCTGCTCGCGCGTGAAATTGCCGGTGTGCCCCCAGTAACCGTTCTCCGCGAACTCCTCGCCGTGGTCGCCTGTGACGACGACCAGCGTGTGTTCGAGCGCGCCGCTGCGCCGCAACTCGTCGAGCAACCGCGCCGCAGCGCGATCGACGCCGTGCAGCGCGTTCATGTAGCGGTTGCGGACACTCTCGACGAGCGCCGCGTCGTGCGAGCCCGCCATCTCGAGGTAGTCGAAGTCGGTGGCGTAGGGCGTGAACAGCTCGTCCTCGGCGGTGAAGTCATAGCGCTGGTGCGCGGCGTCGAGCAGCACGAAGGTGAAGCTGGGCCGCGACGCGTCGCGCGTGCGCCACCAGTCGAGACACGCGTCGACGGCGGCTTGATCACGCTCGCTCTGGCGTCGATCGCCGAACTCGTCGCGCACATGCTCGGCGAGCTCGACCCAGGCCGTCGAGCGGAACTCGGGGTAGCTCATCGAAGCGCTGGAGAACACGGCTTGTTCGTAGCCCAGTTCCGCGAGCGCGCTCAGCAACACCGGACAGCGCCGCGCTTCGAGCATCGGCCACCAGTAGGAACCGTGCAGACCGTAGAGCAGTCCGAACACGCCGAAGCGCGTGCCGTTGCCCGAGCTCAGGTGGTCGTCGAAACGGCGCGCATCCGCAGCGAAACGCGCGAGATGCGGCGTGACGTCCTCGCGCAACATGTCGCGTCGCCACGAATCGACGACCAGCACCAGGATGTTGGGACGCGGCCCGTTCGGCGCGAGCGTCGGTGCGTGCAAGGGATAGACGAGTCGCGCGCCTTCGTAGGCGACGGGCTCTTCCGGCAAGCGTTCGCGCGCCTCGATCAGCGGCTCGGGCAGCAGCGCCGTGACGTCGAGTCGCGCGTACAGCGGGAACACGTCGCTGACCTCGGCCACGCGGCGGTCTTGAGTCAGTTCGGCCTGCGCGTAGATCGACTTCTCGACGCAGATCGACAGCACGACCGCGGCAGCGCCGATCAACGACGCGACGCGCAACGCCGCCGCGCGCCGCTCGATGGCGATCAGCCGCTTCCAGGCGATCCACTGCGCGGCGAAAAGC
>CAYHRR010000140.1:7416-8531 GCA_964358875.1 uncultured Planctomycetaceae bacterium
AAAAGCACTCCGCCGAGCGCGAAGCCGACGATCCAGATCTTGGCGCCGAGGCGGTAGCTGTCCTCCGAACCCTCGGTCGTGATCAGGTTCCAAGCCGCGCTGTTGAAGTGGTAGCGGAACAACCCCCACACACGCGTGTCGATGATCAGCGCGATCTGGAACAGCATCCACAGCACCGATTGCACGATCACGTGAACGCGCGTGCCGAAGTGCGCGCGCGCGCACAACCACACCAACGCCGCAGGCACGAGCGACATCGTCGCTACCGTCGACACGAGCCCCAGGTGCGCGAACAACCACATGCGCAGCGACGGTCCGAGTGCGAGCCCGTCGAGGTAGGCGAGCCCGATCGCGACGCCCAACGCGATGTTGCCGAGCCACAACCATGCAAAGGCGCTGCGGGCTCGCGCGCGCGCGAAGCCACTCGAATCGCTCGGAATTTGCGCGCTCTTCATCGCAAGAACAGGCCAAGGTCTACCAACATTTGCCCCGCGCGCGCAGCGCGCCTCGCCCCGCGCCGAGCTTGCCCGTCCACGCCGGCGCCAGTACGATCCGCCGCCGCTGGAGAGGTGGCTGAGTGGCCGATAGCGCCGGCTTGCTAAGCCGGTGAACGGGTTTCCCGTTCCGCGGGTTCGAATCCCGCCCTCTCCGCCAGTCCACATTCTTGCGCCCCGCCTTCGCGGGAGCCGGGGATCGCAACTCCGCTTGAAGACCACGCTCCGTTCGGCGTTCGCGCTCACCGCCGCGCTGTGCGCGTGCCAAGCGCAACGGATCATCCGCGTCACCTCCGAGCCGAGTCAGTCGGAGGTGCGCATCGACGGCCAGCACGTCGGCTCGACGCCGTGCGAGGTGCCCTTCGAGCACTACGGCACGCGGCGCATCACGGTCTATCGCGAGGGCTACCGCACCTATTCGCGCGTCGTCGACTTCGACGCGCCTTGGTACGGGACGTTTCCCTTCGACATGTTGACCGAAGTGCTGGTGCCGCTCGGTTGGCGCGACGTGCATCCGGTGCACGCGCCGATGATCAAAGGCTTGAGCTTGTTGCTCGAACCGGATTTGAGCGCGGTGCTCGAGCGCGCAGAGCGGCTGCGGCGCGCGGGCCCCGAAGGTCC
>CAYHRR010000141.1:0-8490 GCA_964358875.1 uncultured Planctomycetaceae bacterium
AGGGAAATGATCCGGACCGAGTGTTCACAACCAAGAGCGCCAATCAGTTGCTGGTTGACCAGCACATCAAGGTTGGCAACGCATCGGAGAGCGTTCGACGGCTGACGCAAACGAAGAAAGCGTTCGTCGTGTCCGATGGGAAGTTCCGCGTTTCAGCCAGCGGGCTCGATTATCTGAAGTCGTTGAAGGCCAACGTGTGACATGGCAACGCCGAGCAAGCATGGAGCATGAACACATGACGAGCCAAGATCAGGCTGACCCGGCGAGGAGCGGAGCGCTCGCTCAGCAGATCGTCGCGATGCTGACCAAAGAGGATCCGGACACGCGTCGGCGGGCCATCCAAGCCGCACTGGTCTTGCTTGGAGAAGCGTCGTCGATCTCCAATGCCAACACTCGACCTCCAAAACAGCAGCAAGACAACAACGTTGAACCAGGTGCGCTCGCCGAGTTCTTCACGCACGACGCAAAGCTCAAGCCCTCGGATCACGCGTATCTGTGCGCCGCGTACCACTTCTCGCTCTACGGAATGACCGCGTTCTCGCTTGAGGAACTCAAGGACATTGCAGGTGAAGCCGGCGTTGTGCTGCCTGATCGCCTCGACATGACCCTGACGCAGGCAGCCAAGAAAGGAAGGAAGCTCTTTCAGCCTGCAGGCAAGGGCATGTTCAGGCCAACGGCGTCGGCGGGCATCGTGTTCAAGGAGCGGTGGAGTGTTAGGCCCGGAAAGCAGGCCAAGACCACGACAGCCACCGAGGGCTGAGGATCAACATGATCAAGATCGAAGAAGCGAAGAAGATCGTTCACGGCCCGACGCTCGTGAATCGCGACAAGCTACTCGTGCTACTAGCAATCGATCCGGTTGAGCCCCTACCAATCGAAGAAATCAAGCTGAGGTGCAGAGGTGTTGGACTGCCACAACTGGCGAAGAAGAACCTCTCGGACATCCTCGGCAAGTCCAACGGATCCGCCGCAAGGACCAGCGCCGGATGGGAACTTCAGCAGAGCGGTATTGAGCGCGTACGAGAGCTCGCACAGTCGGTGCATGTCAATCTGGTGGTCACGCACTCAAGCCAATCTCTCCGCGGACACGCCGAGCCTATTGCTGATCAGCTGACGCAGTCGTTTGTGCTTGAAGCCATCGAGTGCTTCGAGGCGCATCAGTACCGCGCCGCGGTCGTTTTCTCGTGGGCTGGAGCTGTTGCCCTGCTCCACAAGCACGTGTTTTCAAGCAAGCTAGATGCATTTAACAAGGAAGCGGAACGTCGCAAGCAGCACTGGCGCACGGCGAAGCAACAGGACGACTTGGGACGCATGAACGAGCATGAGTTCTTGGATGTCTGTGAGGCGATCGGCGTCTTCGGAAAGAACGTCAAGCAGATCTTGCAGAACGAGTGCTTGATGCTGCGAAACACGTGTGGCCATCCAAATTTCGCCGTGATCGCAGAGAACAGCGTCGCCGCTCACATCGAAAAACTGATCAAGAACGTCTTCACGCGATTCTGATCGCGAGCGGACAGCGCTACCGCACGATCCAATCCTTGAACGCGCGGCGGTAGAGATTGCCTTCGAGTAAGCCCTCGGGGTCGCACTCACGTTTGAGCGCAGCGAACGCCGCGAGTTTGTCGTGCGGCAGAAAGCGCGCGGTGTCTTCAGCGCGCACCACGGCGTCCTTCGCGAAGTAGAAACGCCCGCCGGCCGCGATCACGACCTCGGTCATTTCGCCGCACAGCTTCCACAGGCTCGCGCGGTTCGACGGCGTGACTTTGAAGTCGAGCGCGAAGCTCCAACCGTCGAGCGCGTGCGTCAACCAAAACGGATCGGGCCGATGGCGCTTGAACACGCCGAGGTACGGCACATGACCCGCGCTCCGACAACGCGCGAGCAAGTCGAGGTGCACGTCGTGCGCCACCGCGTTCGGCACGAACGGTTGGTACTGGATCAAGCCGCGTTCGCCGCGCGCGCGACCGTAGGCCCACTTCCAATTCGGCACATAGTCGAGCAGGAACGCGAAGCCTGCGTGCGACTGCAGGTACGGCTCGCGCATGCCTTCGAGTCGCCCCGACATGAACTTCGCCGCGTTGACCACGCGCATGCCGAGGTCGTTGTTGAAGCACGCGAGCGCGCGCCACACCTGCGACTTCGGAAAGACGCCCATGATGTTCGCCGGCAATTCCTGATGCTCGATGCGCAGCGATTCTTCGGGCCGCGCGTCCTCGCCGGGCTTCAGGTAATCGGCTTTGTGAATCAAGCCGCGTCCCGCGTCGTCGCCGCTCGCGAAGGCATCGATCCAACCGACCAGGTAGTCCGATGTCCCCTTGTGCTCCTCGAACGAGCACATCATCTCGCGCAGATTGCGCGTCGAGATGCCGGTGACGCGCACGTTGCCGCTGTAAACGTGCTTGGTTTGCAGCACGATGCGCGTGAAGCATCCGAGCAATCCGAAACCGCCGATCGCCGCGTGGAACAGCTCCGCGTTTTGCGCGCGGTTGCAAGTGCGCAGCTCACCCGTCGGCAGCGCGATGTCGAATTCGAGACACGCGTCGCCGATCGTTCCGACGGCGAAGTTGTTCTTGCCGTGGATGTTCGCGGCGAGCGCGCCGGCCAATGTCGGGAACATCGTGCCGCTGACGACGCGCGGCCACCAACCGAGCGGCAGCGCCGTCTTCCACAATTTCTCGATCGTCACGCCGGCCTCGCACGTCGCCACGCCGCTCTCGCGATCGAAGGCAAGCACGCGGTTCATGCGCGACACGTCGAGCACGTGACCGCCCTGGTTCATGCTCGCATCGCCGTAGCTGTTGCCGCCGCCGCGCAGCGTCAACGTCACGCCGTCGCTACGCGCGAGCGCGAAGCACGCGAGCACCTCTTCGACCGAGCGCGGGCGCAGGACCTTCGCGAACGCGCCGACGGCCATGCCCCAACCTTCGACGTACTCGTACGACGAAGGCGGTGCGCTCGACTTGCGCACACGCAGCGTTTGCAGCGCCGAGCTCAAACGTTCATGCCCTTGAACAAGACCGACGGGATGTTGCGGATCACGAACGCGATCAACGTCCACTTGAAGGGCACGAAGCACTCGTTCGTGCCGCGCCGCGCCGCACGCAAGATCGAACTCGCCGCCGACTCGGCCGTGATCGCGCCTTTGATCGTGCGACCTTGCGCGCGCGCCTGCGCGAGCATCGCCGTCTCGACGAAGCCCGGCTTGATCGTGCACACGTGCACGCCGTAATCGGCAAGACGATTGCGCAAGGCTTCGAGGTAATGGTTCAGCGCCGCCTTCGTCGTCCCGTACATCGGGTTGCCCTTGCGACCGCGCTCGCCGGCGATCGAGCTGATCCCGACGATCGTGCCGGAGCGTTGCGAGCGGAACAGCTTGGCTGCTTCGTTGGTCCACGCAACGCAACCGCCGACGTTGACCGCGAGCATGTCGAGGTCCTTCGTCGTGTCGAATTCGTTCGGCCCGACCTCCGCCATCGCCCCCGCCGCATACACGAACAAGTCGAGTCCGCCGAGATCGCGCACGGCGCGTTCGAAGTGCCGCGGTGCGTCACCGAACTCGAGCACGTCGTGCGCGATCACGATCACGCGCCCCGGCGCACCGGCGCAACTCGCAGCGAGTTGGTCGAGCACGTCCTTGCGCCTTGCGATCGCCACGACGTCGACGCCTTCACGCACCAGTTGCCGCACGAGAGCCGCGCCCATGCCCGAACTCGCGCCTACGACGAGCGCGCGGCGCTCCTTGGCGCGTTTGGCCGGCAGCGGCGGCGCGTCGGGGTGTGCGGGCTCGGGGTGCGCTTCGTGCATCGCGGTCGGAGCGTGGGACATGCGGCGCATTATTCGCAAGTGCGCGCGCGAATCCAAAGCGCGTTGCGCTCAGTACAGCGAAATCGTGCTTCCGTCGGCGCAGCCCGCGCTCGGCTGCGCACGTCCACGCTCGACGCCAAGCACGCGCACTTGCTCGTACCACGCTCGACCTCGAATCCGCAGCGGACTCGTTGCGCCGGCGTGTGGCGCGCACTTCCAGCCGGCGACGTAGGCGCCCCACGCCGCCGCGCGGTGCGCACGTGCAACGTGGATGGGATCGCGGCCGTACCACGCGAGTTGCGGTTCGACGCGCGCCAGTCCCCGCGTGCGCGCAAGTTCGACGATGCGTCGTTCGAGATCCTCGGCCTCGACGAGCAAGCGCGCGCGCTCGATGCGGCGCAGCGGGAAAAGCACGCGCGCCCACAGTCCGAATTCCCAGGCCGGCATGCGCTGCAGCGAAGCGAGCGGCAACCCCGTGACCACGATTTGCGCGTCGAACGGCTGCAATCGATCGAGCGCGCGCGCGATCCACGGTTCGACCTGTTCGGCGCGCGAGCCGTAGCCCAAGTCGTTGCCGAAATCCGTCAACAAGGCATAGGTCGGCAGCTTCGGTCGCTCTGCGAGTGCGCGCCACAAACCGCATGCGTCGATGCTCACCAATGTGCGGCCGAGAAGGCTCTGCCGACTGCGATAGGAACGCCCGCATCCTTGCGCCGACAGCACGTCGAGCGGCGCACCGAGCCGCGCGCGCGCCGCCGCGACAACCGTGCGCAGCCCGAAGGTCAAATTGCTCGCGCCGAGCAGCACAACGCGCGCCGTCGGAGTTTGAGAGCCCTGCACGCGCCTGTTCTAATCGCGCGCACTCCACGTTTCACCAATTCCGCTTCGAGCGTTCTCGACGATGTGCAACGCACGCCTTGTTCTCGCCGCCATGTTCCTCGTCGCTTTCGCCGCAGCTTGCGGAGACGGCGATGAAGTCGCCCGTCCGGCACAGAGCGCGGCGAACGCAGATCACGACCGCCTAGCGCGCGAACTCGCGGCGGCGCACTTCAACGGCGCGAACGAAAATCTCGCGGCCGCGCGCGCCGCGTTGCAACCGCTGGTCGAACGTGCGTCCGCGTCGCCGTCGGACTTGATCGATGCTGCGGTCGTCGAATTGCAGCTCGGCAAGCATGAGGAAGCGCGCGCGTTGCTCACACGAGCTGCGCAGCTCGACGCGCAGGATCCGCGTCTGCACTACAACCTCGGCCGCGTGGCGGAGCTTGCCGGCGACAGCGCCGGCGCTGCGGAGCACTTCGGCGCGGCCTTGCAGCGAGCACCGGAAGATGCGCCGACGAAACTGCACCTCTTCAACGCGATCGAAGAGAGCGACCCGGCGCGCGCGGAGAAGTTGCTGCGCGAAATCGTCGCGCGCGGCGTCGATGTCGACGGACCGTGGTACTCGAGCGCGCTGTTCAAGCTCGGGAATCTGCTGCGCCGCAGCGCCGCCGCGACCGAGGACGCGGGGCTCGATTTCCTCGATGAATTCCAACGCATCAGCGCGACCGTGCCGGTGCCGAAGGAGAAGCCCTTCGCGCTCGGCAATCTCGGCCGCATCGCTTGGCCGGAGCAGAGCGGAGCTGGCCTGGGCGCAACGGCCGCACTGCCGAGCTTCGGCGAGTTGCAGTTGCTCTTGCCCGAGTTCGCGGGCGCGCAACGCGTGTTCGCGAGCGACCTCGATCACGACGGCGTGCTCGATCTCATCGGCTACGGCGCGCGCGGCCTCGTCGTCGGCCTGCAGCGCGCGAACTTCACGTGGGAAGCGCGCAAGCTCGTCGACGCGCCGATCGAACTCGCGCTGGCCTGCGATATCGCCAACGACGGCGCACTCGATCTCGTCTACTCGACCGCCGGCGAATTGAAGCTCCTGCGAGTCGCGCGCGACGCCGCCGGAGCATTTTCGGGCTGGACGCCGTGGACGAAGGCACTGCCGAAGCTCGCCTCGCCGCCGCTCGATGCGCTCGCCTTCGACTACGACCACGAAGGCGACCTCGACTTGCTGTTCGTCGGCGACTTCGGCGCGCTGCTACTGCGCAACGACGGCGCGGCCTCGAGCGATGCGAAGGGCACCTTCACCGATGTCACGGAAGCGGCGCAACTTCCGCGTGGTCGCGCCTTCGCGTGGTGTGTGAGCGAGGACTTCGACGTCGATCAAGATGTCGATGCGTTGCTTGGAAGCGCCGACAGCGCTTTCCTCGCGACGAATTTGCGCGGCGGCAAGTTCGGCGACGCGAGCGCGAGCCTTGGCTCGTTCACGGGCTGCGCTCCGGCACCACTCGCGGCCGACTACGACGGCGACGCGCGGCCCGACCTGTGGAGCAGCACCGGCGGCGGCGCGCTGTACCTCGGCAAGCCATCGGGAGTGTTCGCACAGGACCCGAGCTACGTCGGGCCCGCGCTGCCGGCGCTAGCAGCGCGCGGCGGCGGCGAGTTCTTCGGACTGCGCGCGCTCCAGGCCGTCGACCTCGATTTCGATGGTGCGCTCGACTTGGTGTGGTCGAAGGCAGCACCCGAAGGGCAGCACCTGCGCGGCCAGTTCGCTCCGGGATTCGCGCAGCGCAAAGGTCTCGATGCGCCGACGAAGCTCACCGCTCCGGCGGCGTTGATCGCGGACCTCGACGGCGATCAGGTGTGGGACCTGATCGCGCTGGGCGAGCACGGTGTCGAAGTGCAACGCGGCGGCGCGAAGGCGAACAACGCGCTGCGCCTCGGTTTGCTCGGCAAGAAGGACAACCGACGCGGCATCGGCGCGGTCGTCGAGGTCGTCGCGCAACGCGTGTATCGCCGCATCTATTGGCGCGGCGAAGCGACGCTCGTCGGCGTCGGAGGCGAAAAGGAAGTCGACGTCGTGCGCATCACGTGGCCGAACGGCGTCGTGCAGTACGAATTGCGCCGCGACCTCGGCGATCGCGCGAGCGCGAAGGACAAGCTCGGCCTCGCGCAATCCGAAGGCCTCGTCGGCTCGTGTCCGTTCCTCTACACGTGGAACGGCGCGAAGTACGAGTTCATCAGCGACGTGCTCGGCATCACGCCGCTCGGCTTGCCGATGGCGCCGGGCATGCTCGTGCCGCCCGACCACGACGAATTCGTCCTGGTGCGCGGCGAACAATTGCAGCCGAAGGACGGCTTCTACGAGTTGCAGTTCACCGAGGAGCTGCGCGAGGTCACGTACCTCGATCGCGCGCGGCTCGACGTCGTCGACCATCCCGCGGACAGCGAGATCTTTCCCAACGAGTTGTTCACGTTTCCGCCCTTCCCCGAAGCGCACACGCACACCGTGCGCGGCGCGCTCGCGCCGACCAAAGCGCTCGGCAGCGACGGCAAAGATTGGTCGAGCGCGCTCGCGAAAATCGACGACGTGTACGCCGTTCCCTTCGAGCCGGCGCCGGCGCAGTTCCTCGGCCTCGCGACTCCGCACACGCTCGAACTCGCCTTCGACGCGGCGAAAGTGAAGAGCGCGAAGCGGCTGCGCCTCGTGATGACCGGTTGGTTCTTCTGGACCGACGCGAGCGTCAACATGGCGAGCGCCTACGACCCCGAGCAGGAGTTCGTGCCGCCGATTCTCGAGCTGCCCGACGGCGCGGGCGGTTGGAAGGCCGCCGGTCCGCCGATCGGTTTCCCTGCCGGCAAGACCAAGACGATGGTGCTCGACGTGACGCAGCTCTTGTCGCGCGACGAACCGCGCCTGCGTTTGTTCAGCACACTGCGTTTGTATTGGGATTCGATTCGGCTCGCGGTCGACGACGACGACGCAACGCTCGACGTGCGTTCGCTCGAAGTGACGAGCGCGAACTTGTGGCGCCGCGGCTTCAGCGCGCCGCTGGAACGCGACAAACCCAATTTGCCCGAGCGTTTCGACTGGGCCAAGCTCACCGAGCGGCCGCGCTGGAACCAGCATCCGGGCGCCTACACGAAGTACGGCGAGACGCTGCCGCTGCTCGCGAACGTCGACGACGAGTTCGTGATCCTAGGCGCAGGCGATGCGCTCACGCTGCGCTTCGACGCTCGCGCGCTGCCGCCGCTGAAGCCCGGTCAGCGCCGCGATTTCCTGCTGTTCCTCGACGGCTGGGCGAAGGATCGCGACCCCAACACGATCGAAGCGCTGCACGTCGAGCCGCTGCCCTTCCACGCGATGAGCGGCTATCCCTACGCGTCGAGCGAGCGCTTCCCCGACGACGTGGCGCACCGCAAGTGGCGCGCGCAATGGAACACGCGCGCGTCGTACGACTGGTTCGGGCGGCTCGCGCCGCGCTGACGCATCACGCCAGCCCTTCGAACTCCGCGATTGTCTTCTTGAACAGCGGCGACATCGGCGCGCTCGCGTTGCTGCGCTCGTCGTAGCAGACGAGCACCGCTTCGGCCTCGCACCACACGCGACCGCCGGGCGCTTCGCGGATGCGATAGCTCTGTTCGAAAGAGCTGTTGCCCAGACGCGTCGTCGCGATCTCGATCTCGACTTCGACGCCGCCGCGGCCCGACGCGATGAAGCGGATGTTCGTCTGCGCGAGCAGGAACGGAAAGTGCCGGCCGTCCAGCAGCGCGAGCTTCGTGAAGTAGGCGTGCCGGCCTTCCTCGAGCAGCGTCAGGTACACGGCGTTGTTGACGACGTTCTGATTGTCCTCGTCGGACCAACGCGTGCGCGCACGT
>CAYHRR010000142.1:0-8474 GCA_964358875.1 uncultured Planctomycetaceae bacterium
GGCAGCGGCGCGATCTGGCTTGCGCGCCAGTTCTTGACGCAGCCCGAAGTGCGCGCGGTCGTCG
Organism: uncultured Planctomycetaceae bacterium; assembly: GCA_964358875.1. Classification (GTDB taxonomy): domain Bacteria; phylum Planctomycetota; class UBA1135; order UBA1135; genus CAYHRR01. Next base: position 65 of record CAYHRR010000142.1, read on the forward strand.
CGGCGGGAGCAGCGCGGTGAGTCGCACTTCGCAACCCTTCGAGGAGCGCGGCGCGTTCGAGCGCGCGTTCTCGTCGCGCCATCTCAGTTGGTTGCGCGTCGATTGGCACGTGCTGTTGATCGCCCTGTCCTTGCTCGCCTTCGGCTTGTTCTTCGTGCACGCGATGGACACCGCCGACAGCTACTACGGCCGCAGCGCGAACGACATCGACTTCGACCGCCATCTTCAGAAGGTGACCTTCACGCTGCCGGCATTGCTCGTCGGGCTGCTGCTGCGACCGCGTTGGCTGCGGCGCAACGCGTGGCTGGTGTACGCCCTCGCCCTGGTGTTGCTGGCGCTCGTGCCGTGGATCGGTGAGACGCACAACAACGCCACGCGCTGGATTCCGATGCCGTTCGGCTTCGACTTGCAGCCTTCGGAAATCGCCAAGCTCGGCCTGATCATCGTCTTGGCGCGCGTGCTCTACACCTGTCGCTTGACGCGCTGGCGCGATTGGTTGACGCCGGGAATCGTCACGCTGGTGCCGATGGCGCTCGTCGCGCTGCAACCCGATCTCGGCACGGCGATGACGATCGTGCCGGTGGCGATCGGCATGTTCTATGTCGCCGGAGCGCCGGCGCGGCGCATCTTCGGGCTCGTCGCATCCGTCGTGCTCGCCTTAGCGACGGCCTACCAGCTCGAGTGGATCCACGACTATCAGTTGCAGCGCATTCAGACGTGGCTCTCGTCGATGAGCCCGAGCGCGCTGATCCTCGGCCGCAACGGTCCGGCGTTCCACACCTACCACGCGATCGTCTCGATCGGGAACGGCAGTTGGTTGGGGCGCGGTCTGGGTCAGGGCGTCGCCAACGAGGCCGCGCACTTGCCCGAGCGCGACTGCGACTCTGTGTTTGCCGTGATCGCCGAAGAGGCAGGTTTTCTCGGCACGGCCGGGCTGTTGTGCCTCTACGCGCTGTTGATCGTGCTGATCCTGAGCAGCGCGAGCGCGATCCGCGAACGCTTCTCGCGTTTGGTCGTGTGCGGCATCGGCTTGTATTTCGCGGCGCACTTCTTCGTCAACGTCGGTGTCAACCTCGGCTTGATCCCGATGACCGGCGTGACCTTGCCGCTGTTCTCGACCGGAGGTTCGTCGATGTTGGTCACCTTCGCCGCACTCGGCCTCGCGCTCGGGCTCGCGGCCCAGCGCGAAGCGACGCTCGACGAAGACGCCTTCCGCGACTGAGCTGCGCGGCGAGCGGTGCAAGTGCACGGCATGTTCGAAGCGAGCGGCGCTCAACGTCGAGCGCGATTGCGCCGCGCGGTAGGGCTCCCTAGACTCGCGCGCCCGCCGCGCAAAAAGCGCCTGCTACGACCCCAAACCGGCGCGCGCGGCGAACCTCAAAGGAGCTCGATCCCACCATGGAATACAACGCGATCGGCATGGTCGAGACCAAGGGCCTCATCGGAGCCATCGAGGCCGGTGATGCGATGGTCAAGTCCGCCGAAGTGGCCTTGTTCGGCAAGGTCAACGTCACGGCCGGCCTCAACACGATGTTCGTGTGCGGCGAAGTAGGCGCGGTCAAGGCCGCGACCGACGCCGGCGCTGCCGCCGCCCGGCGCGTCGGCGAATTGGTCAGCGTGCACGTGATTCCGCGGCCGCACGAGCAGCTCTGGAAGCTCCTGCCGGAAATGAAGCCGGTCAAGCGCGGCGGCTACGACGCGAGCGCCGACTAGGCGCCCGGATTGCCCTAGGTCCACCGCGTGTCGGAGCTCGATCCCGACTTACGCGCCCTGCAGGAGGTGCGCGACTACGTCGAGCGCGCGTGGCGCGCTTGCGAAGCCGTGCACAACTACTCGCAGGCGCAGACCGATGCGCTGTGCCAAGCGATGGCCGAAGCGAGCGCGCGTGCCGCCTACGACCTCGCCAAGCTCGCCGTCGAAGAAACCGGCATCGGGCGCGTCCACTACAAGATTCTCAAGAACCTGTTCGCCGCCGAAGGCACGTGGGCGTCGATCAAGGACGAGAAGTCGGTCGGCATCGTCGCGCGCGACGCGCAGCGCGGCGTGATCGAGATCGCCACGCCGGTCGGTGTGGTCGCGGGCATCATCCCGACCACCAATCCGACCTCGACCGCGATCTTCAAGGCCATGATCGCCGTCAAGGGACGCAACGCGATCGTGATCAGTCCGCACCCGCGCGCGAAACGCTGCATCGGACAAACCGTGGAAGTGCTGCGGCGCGCGATCGAACGCGCCGGAGGTCCGCCGGATCTCGTGCTCGCGTTGACCAACCCGACGATCGAGTCGACGGGCGCGTTGATGAAGCACAAGCGCGTGTCCGTGATCCTCGCGACCGGCGGCACCGGACTGGTGCAAGCCGCCTATTCCTCGGGCAAACCGGCCTACGGCGTCGGGCCGGGCAACGTGCCTTGCTACATCGACCGCTCGGCCGACGTGCAGCAGGCCGCGCGTTCGATCGTCAGCAGTCAGAGCTTCGACAACGGCACGTTTTGTTGCTCCGAGCAAGCCCTCGTCGTCGATCGCGCGATCGAAGCGCAGTTGATCAGCGAGCTCGTGCGCTGCGGCGCGCACGTGTGTGACGAGGGCGAGACGAAGAAGCTCGCTGCGCTGTGCAACAAGAACGGCCACATGAATCCCGACGTCGTCGGGCAGGATCCGTGGAAGCTCGCTGAGTGGGCCGGTATCGCGGTGCCGCGCGAAACGACGGTGCTGCTCGCCTACCAAGGCGGCGTCGGCAAGGCCTGGCCGCTTTCGATCGAGATCCTCGCGCCGGTTTTGTCCGTGCACGTCGTCGACGGTTGGAAGGAGGGCTGCAAGGTTTCGATGGAGACCTTGCAGGCCGACGGGCTCGGTCACACCTGCGCGGTGTGGGCGCGCGACGAGCGCGTGCTCGACGCGTGGTTCCTCGAAAAGCCGGCCAATCGCATCATCGTCAACGGCCCCTCGTCGCAAGGCGCCGTCGGCTACAGCACCAACTTGGTCGCGTCGGTCAGCCTCGGTTGCGGCCCGCAGGCCGGCAACATCACCAGCGACAACATCTCCGCCAAGCACCTGGTCAACATCAAGCGCGCCGCGTTCCCGCGCGCTGATTGGCCGACGCAGCAAGTGCGCGATCACGAGCGTGCGGCGCGACTCGGCGGTGAAGCCGCGCCGCGCGGTTCGATGTTGCCGGGCGATCCGGCCTTCGGCGCAGCACAGCCGCGCGCGAACGCCCATGCGGCAAGCGCCGCGCCGTCGAGCAACTGGATGGGCAATCCGGCGCTGTTCGCGCGCGAGAACGCGCCGGTCGAGCGCGCGGCGGCGCCGACGAGTTCGCCGTTGCCGCGCGTGGTCGCGCCTTCCGATGCGAAGACCGCGGCACCGGCGCCGACCTTCACGCAACCCAAGGTGCAGGCTGCGGCGAAATCGCCGGCCGGCTATGCCGCACCGACCTTCAGCGTCGCGCGCGCGACTGCAGCGGCCGCCGTTGCGCCGCGCGCGAGTTCTGCGGGCGCGCCGGAGCTCAACGTCACGAGCAGTGCGGGCAACACGCACTTCGTCGGCGGCGCGCTCAGCGCGGGCGAGATCCAAAAGCTGATGGAGCACGCCGGCAGCGGCTGTCCGCTCGGACCGTGCAAGGGCTGTTCACACCACAACGTCGCGTCGGGTGCGTGCAACGCATGACGTGCCGCGAAACTCACTCGAGTCCTCCAAGAGATCCAAGAGACGAACATGGCGAATGACAATCTGATCGCACTGGGCATGATCGAGACCAAGGGTCTCGTCGGCGCGGTGGAAGCGGCCGATGCGATGTGCAAGGCGGCGAAGGTGACGCTGCTCGGCCGCTACGAAAAGTCCGGCGGCGGACTGGTGACGGTGATGGTGCGCGGCGAAGTCGGCGCGGTGAAAGCCGCCGTCGAAGCCGGCGCGGCGGGCGCGCGGCGCGTCGGCGAACTCGTCGGTACGCACGTGATCCCCAGGCCGGCGATCGACCTCGCCGACTTCCTCCCGCCGGTCCCCGAAGAGAAGAAGAAGTGAGCGCGGACGCCGCTCCACGGTGAGCGGCGCGCGTCGAGCTTCCTTCCATGTCGGCCAAGAAGACGCTGTCGATCGAGCTGCGCGGCGCGCTCGTCGTCGATCACATGCAGCCGCAGTTCGCCGCGACCGTCGCAGCGGACTCCGACGGCTATTTCCCGATCGCGGGCGAAAGCGCGTTCTGGCTCGAAGCGCGTCCGGGCATCGTGATCAATCGCTTGATGGACATCGCGCTCAAACGTTGCGCGGTCACGCCGGGCGCCTTGGTCACCGAGCGCAGCTACGGCACGCTCGAAGTGCACGGCCCCGATCAAGCGCAGGTGCGCGAAGCGGGGCGCTTGATCCTCGAAGCGGCGGGCGTCGATTACAGCGACGGGCTGAAGCCCAACGTGTTGACCGACGAGGTCATTCGGCAAGTCGACTCGCACCACGCGATGCTGATCAACCGCACGCGCAACGGCATGTTGCTGCTCGCCGCCGACACGCTCTACACGCTCGAGGTCCATCCGGCGGTGTGGGTGTTGCTCGCCGCGAACGAAGCTGAGAAAGCCGCGCCGATTCGCATCGTCGGCTTGGGCGCGCACGGCGCGGTCGGACGCTTGCGACTCGCCGGAAGCGACGCCGCCGTCGAGGCCGCCGTCGAGGCCGTGCACCGCTGTCTCGAATCCGTCGGTGGTCGCGCGAACAACGGAGTCGACTAGCGATGTTCCTCGGACGCGTGGTCGGCGAGGTGTGGGCGACGCACAAGGCGAGTGATCTTGTCGGCAAGCGCTTGCTCGTCGTGCAAGCGCTCGACGAACGCCGTGAACCCGGCGCGTCGAAGGTCACGCCGGTCGTCGCCGCCGACCCGCTCGGAGCCGCCTTCGGACAACGCGTGATCGTGGCCTTCGGCAAGGCCGCGCGCGTCGCCTGCGGCGGCGACGGCGACTACGCCTTCGAAGCGGCGATCGTCGGCATCGTCGACGACTTCGATATCCCCGACGCGCCGCCTGCTTGGCATGCGAACGATGGAGGAGCGCCGCGCACCGACTCGAACGACAGAGCGCCGCGCACCGATTCGAAGGACAGCGCGCAGAGCAAACGGTCGAACGACAGCGCGCAGAGCAAACGGTCGAACGACAGCGCACTGCGCAACGCGTCGAACGGACCTGCAGCGCCGCCGTCGGGAACTCGCGGCGGCACCACGCGAAAGCGGGGGAGCTGAGGCGATGTTGATCGGCACCGTCGTCGGACACGTGTGGTCCACGGTCAAGGATCCGTCGCTGTCAGGCTGTCGCTTCCTCGTCGTGCAACCCTTCACGCTCGACGGCAAGCCCTCGGCCGAGACGTTGATCGCCGTCGATCCGCTCGGCGCCGGCATCGGCGAGCGCGTGCTCGTCGTGTTCGGTCGCGCAGCGCGCCACGTGATCGGCAAAGGTCACGACATCGGTTTCCAAACCGCCGTCGCCGCGATCGTCGATCGCATGGAACTCGCCGACGGTCGTTCGATCGGACAAGTGACGCAACAGGACCAGCCCGCGCCGCAGTCGCGCGCGAGGAACGCCCCATGAATCGCAACGATCACAACCCTGAAATGCGCGACGACGTCGCCCTCGAGCCGTGCATCGGCATGCTCGAACTCGGCTCCGTCGCGCGCGGTGTCGAAGTCGCGGACGCGGTGCTCAAGGAGGCTGCCGTCGAGCTGCTCTTCGCGACGCCCGTGCATCCGGGCAAGTACGTCGTGCTGTTCACCGGCGCGGTGGCGGACGTGCGGGCGAGCGCGCGCCGCGGCGTCGAGTTGGCCGGTTCGGACCTCGTCGATCAGTTGCTGATCCCCAACGTCAACGAACAGATCGTGCCGATGCTCAAGCGACGCGGCGGGCGCATCAACGGCCAGCTCGATGCGCTCGGCATCGTCGAGACCGCGACCGTGTCCGCCGCGATCGTCGCCGCCGATGTCGCGCTGAAAACGGCCTCGGTCGACTTGATCGATCTGCGCATCGCCAACGGATTGGGCGGCAAGAGCTTCTTCGTGCTCACCGGCGAGGTCAGCGACATCCGCTCGGCGATTTCCGCCGGCGCCGGCAATGCTGCTGCGGCCGGCTTGCTGACGCGCGAAGTGGTGATCCCGCGTCCGCATCCCGAGTTGACGCAGCACCTGTAGCGAGCGCGTTCTTGGCCAAGCAATTGATCACCGAGGCCGATGTCCGCGCACTCGCGCGCGGCGCGCAACTCGTGCTCACAGCGGACGTGATCGCCACGCCTGCAGCGCTCGACCTCGCCCACGAACGCGGCCTGCGCGTCGTGCGCGCGGCGAGTTCCGGCGGCGCAGCGTGTTGCGGTTCCGGCGGCGCGTGCGGATGCGGCGGCGACACGCCCGGCGGCTGCACGTGGAAGAAGATGTGCTCCGCCGACGCGACCTACGTCGTCGTCGTCTCCAACGGCAAAGCCGTCGTGTCGCGCCTCACACCGAGCGGTCCGGTCGCATTCGTCTAGGAATTTCAACGATGCCGCGCTTCCTCACTTCCGAAGACGTGCGCCGCGCCGGTGCGACGCGCGAGATCGTCGTCGAGCCCGGCACGGTGGTCACGCCGCAAGCTGCGGATACGGCGCGCGAAGCGGGGGTTTCGATCCGCACCGCGAGCGGTGCCTACAGCGATCCCGCGCCCGATCGCGGTCCCGACGCGGGCCTCGCGCAACGCTCGCTGCCGCACTTGCCCGAGCCGCCGCCCGAGGGCGAACTCGCCAGCGTCACCGGCGTCGTCGTCACGGCGGCCGGCAAGAATCGGCCGGGCGTTCTGTCGGAGATCACCTCCGCGCTCGCGCAGCACCAAGCCAGCGTGCTCGACATTTCGCAGAAGGTGATCGAAGGCTACTTCCACATCGTCTTGATGGTCGAGCTGCCGCCCGGCTCGGGCTTCGCGCACTTGAAGACCGTGCTCGAGTGCATGGGCGGTCCCGACGATTACGTCGTGCGCGTGATGCACGAGCGCGTGTTCCGCTTCATGCATCGCGTCTAGGAAAGCGCTCCGCCCATGCCGTTCACCGACCAAGAGATCCTCGAAACGGTGCGCATGATCGAGCTCGAGACGCTCGACATCCGCACGATCACGCTGGGCATCAATCTGCTCGATTGCGCCGATCCCGACGTCGAGAGCGCGTGCGAGAAGATCTACGCGAAGATCGTGCTGCACGCGCGCAACCTGGTCGAGATCGGCGCGGGCATCTCGGCCGATTACGGCATTCCGATCGTCAACAAGCGCATCGCCACGACGCCGATCTCGCTCGTCGCCGCGGCGAGTGCGTGCGACGACTTGGTGCCGTTCGCGCGCGCGATGGACGCAGCGGCGGAAGCCTGCGGCGTCGATTTCATCGGCGGTTTCACGGCCTACGTGCACAAGGGCTTCACCAAGAGCGACAGCGCGCTGTTCAACTCGATCCCGCGCGCGTTGTTCGAGACCAAGCACGTGTGCGCCTCGGTGTCGCTCGCCACGACGCGCGCCGGCATCAACATGAACGCGGTCGCGCGCTTCAGTGACGTGATCCTCGAGACGGCGCGCTTGACCGCGGATCAAGGCGGGCTCGGTTGCGCGAAGCTCGTGTGCTTTTGCAACGCGGTGGAGGACAACCCCTTCGTCGCCGGCGCGCACATCGGCATCGGTGAGCCCGAGACGGTCGTCAACGTCGGCGTCAGCGGCCCCGGCGTCGTTCGCGCGGCGCTGCTGCGCTTGGGGCCCGACGCGGACTTGCTCGCGGTGGCCGAAACCGTCAAGCGCACGGCCTTCAAGATCACGCGCATGGGCGAGCTCGTCGGACGCGAAGCAGCGCGGCGTCTCGGCACGACCTTCGGCATCGTCGACATCTCGCTCGCGCCGACTCCGGCCGTCGGCGATTCGGTCAGCGACATCCTCGAGCTGATCGGCGTCGACAAGACCGGCGCGCCCGGCACGACGGCGGCGCTCGCGCTGCTGACCGATGCCGTGAAGAAAGGCGGCGCGATGGCGAGTTCGAGCGTCGGCGGCTTGTCGGGTGCCTTCATTCCCGTCAGCGAGGACGCGGGCATGATCGACGCCGTGCGCGTCGGCGCGCTGTCGCTCGCCAAGCTCGAAGCGATGACCGCCGTGTGTTCGGTCGGCCTCGACATGGTCGCCGTTCCCGGCGACACCTCGGCGGCGACGTTGACCGGGATCATCGCGGACGAGCTCGCGATCGGCATGGTCAACTCGAAGACGACGGCGGTGCGCATCATTCCGGTCCCGGGCAAGAAGCCGGGCGACACGGTCGAGTGGGGCGGGCTGCTCGGCACCGCGATCGTGCAGGACCCGGGGCGTTTCTCGTGCCGCATCTTGCACGCGCGCGGCGGTCGCATTCCCGCGCCGATCCAGAGCTACAAGAACTGAGCGAGCGCAGGCTCGGC
>CAYHRR010000143.1:0-8347 GCA_964358875.1 uncultured Planctomycetaceae bacterium
GCAAGTGCGGCCGCAACTCGCGGGTCTCGAACTCGCTCTGGCCTGCGCCGACATGGAAATGCTCGAGCCCGCGCGCGCGGCCGAACGGCTCGGCGCAATGATCGCCGCAGCACCGGCCGACATCGAACTCCGGCGCTTGCGCGCGCGCGCGTTGCTGCTCGCCGAAAACGCGCTCGAGGCCGTGCGACAACTGGAAGCCGCTGCTGCGCTCGACGCAGCGCGGCTCGACGTGCGCCGCGAACTGGCGATCGCGCGCGTGCGCGCCGGCGATCCGCGCGGGACGGACGAAGTGCGCGCGCTGCAGGTCGCGCTGCCTGACGACAAGGAACTCGCGCTGCACGCCGGTTCGGGCCCCTACCCGGCGCTGGCACCGCGTTTGCCCGAGCCGGGCGGCACCGAGCGGCACTGAACGGAAATCGCAGCGGCGACGGAACCTCGCCGCGCTGCGACTCGTCCTGGGTGAGCTGATTCCTCGGGCCCTCACGGGCCGCGACCAGGAGGAAAGCTCTCGTCGAGGTCGCAGGTTCGCGCGTACCGGGTCAGGACGGAGTTCGCTCCGCGGAGCGCGAAACCTGCGGCCTTTTTTTTCAGCGCGGCAAGCTGAAGTCGATCTCGGTGAGTTTGCTCGCGGTAATCACGATGTCGTACACGCGTCTCATTCCGTTGTCCGCGATCACCGTGACCGTGTAGCGGCCCGGAGCGAGCGTCGGCTTGCAGAGTGCTGCACGGCCGAGGCGCAAATGCGCGTCGTCGACAAACACACTCGACAACAGGTCATCCGGCTCGAAGTCGAACAGCAACGGAGAGTCGCTCGAAACCGGCTCGCCTAGCGCGCGAACGAACGCAGTGACGGTCGCGGCGCGCTGTTCCTCGAGATCTTCGAGTTCGTCGTCGAGCGACGGTGGATCGTCCGGCGCCAACGTCGACAAACGCACGCGTCCACCGCGCACACCTTGAAGCTCAACGACTGTGTTCTTTCCCGACGCGATCTCGACACGCGTTGGTTTTGCGGGGAACACGATCAGCGCCGAGGTGCTCGCCTCGAACACGCTCAGTTCGTAGATGTCCGGCGGCAGCTGCAGCTTCGTGGTGAGCGGCTCGGGACGAAACCGCTCGAAGCCGCGCGGCGTTCGACCTGTCGTCGCTGAAACGAGTTTCGCTTGCCAGCCGCCGGGAAAGCGCAGCTTCTTCTCGTCGACGACGGCGAGTTCGAGCGTTCCGAGATAGCGCGCAGCGTCCGGACTGTTCGCGCGCGCTTTGAGCAAGTCGGCGATGCTCGCTGTGTTCGACGAAAACAGCTCGAGCTTCAGCTTCGTTTCGAAGGAGGCCGGCGGAATTGCGACGACGGCCCAGTCTTCGAGTGTCGTCTCCGACCACGCGCGCACGATGTAGCTCTCGTCGGCTTCGACAGTCGCGTACCAATGACGATCGTCGAACCAACACCCGTGAACCTCGCGCGGTGGCGCACCGTCGCGCGCGATGCGCGTGCACTCCAACTGCGGCGTGTCGCGCTCTCCCGAGACATGGCTCTCGACCGTGACGGCGAGTCGCGAGCCGCGAAAAACAAGTTCGTGCCGTCCCTCGCTCGCTGCGAAGAGACCGGTTGGTTGCAGGACTTCGTCGACGTCCGAGAAGCGCAACGCGAAGCGGCCCTCGCGAAGCCCCGTGAAGTGGACCTCGCTGCGCTCGTTCGTCATTCCATCGGCGAGCATGAGCCCGTCGCCCTTCTCGAGCAACATGCGTTCGACCTCACCGAGTCCGTGCTCGATCAAAGGCAGCGCGGCCTCGTGCTGCGCGGCGACCGGTAGCGCCACGACTGCGTCGCCATCGGGGTAGACGACGCGCACGCGCAGCTGCGCCGGCCCCTTCAAACACACGTCGGGTGCGCGGACGCCGCGCTCGAAGATGAAGCCGTCGACGAAGGCGGTGCCTACGCCGTCGAGGCGCGCGAACAGGCGGTAGTTGACGTGTTCCGGAACGAGCAGGGTGTAGCCGCCTGAATCGTTGTTCCACGTGCTCGCAATCAAGCCATCGTTGTCGTCGATCGCGAACACCTGCGCGCCGTAGGCAGAGCCTTCGCATCCCGGCAAGGCGACTCGACCGCCGAGGTGCTCGGCGAGCGCGAGTTCGAAATCGACGACGATGTCTTCGGTGAACGGCAACTGCAGATTGTTGCTGATGCGCGGATCGGTGAATCCGTTCAGCAGTGCCTGCACTTGCAGCTGGAGCGGTTGCGGCAGCGAACGCGAGGCGTTGCCGAATTCTGTGCTGCCGCGCGGGCCGCGTCGGCGCAGTTCATCGAGCCGCGCACGGCCCGATCGCTGTACGTCTCCGGCGTCACGCGCGTCGTCGTCCAAGTTGAGTCGCGCTCGACGCAGCTGCGTCTCGAGCTCGCTCACGCTGCGAACGCGCGGCAGCTCGATGCGGTACGAGCCGTCGGCGTCGGTCGTGCCGTTGGCCAATTTGATCCGCTCCTGACCGCGGCCGATCGACGCTCGAATGACGACACCGCGCAGCGCATTGCCGAAGGTATCGGTGACGCGCCCGCGCAGGGCTGCCGGTCGCCTCGGAGCTTCGTTGACGACGCGGATCGGCGCAGCAACGGGCGCGTCGTTCGTCGAACGCTCGACGATGCGCGCGCTTTCGACCTCGACGGCTTCGAGACCTGTCGCGCTCGTTGGAACCGGCGCGAGCGCGACCGTCGGCGACTCGAGCACGGGCGCGTTGGCGTGCGCCGGATCAGCGGTGCGCGACGTGCTCCATACGAACCAAAGCAGTGCGCTCAGAATCACCCCGAGCACCACCAACCGCGAGCCTGCGTTTCGAGCGACCATGCGTGCGCCTCCGAGGCGCGAGTATCGCGCGAATTCGGGTCAGGTCACGGACGCGGCGCGCAAAGCACGAAGTCCGCTCGTAAGAACACCTGCGCCGCTCAGCTCGCGAAGATCCGCTCCGATCAACTCGCGAAAATCCGCGCCGTCAACTCGCGAAAATCCGCTCCGATCAACTCGCGAAGATCCGCGCCGATCAACTCGCGAAAATCCGCTCCATGCGCCCGCTGACGTCGCGCAGCCAAGCCTCGTCGCCGGCGGCGACTTCCGCCGAGGCCCAGCCTTGGAAGCCGATCTCGCGCAGCGCCGCGAGCGTGGCCTTCCAATCGTTGTCGCCTTCGCCGAGCTTGACGTCGAAGCCCTTCCAACGGCCCTCTTCGTCGCGCCGTTTGCAGCTGTATTCCTTGATGTGCAACTTGTGCAGGCGCGGGCCGAGGATGCGGATCCACTGCTCGGGCCGGCCGTAGGTGAGCACGTTGCCGCAGTCGAGGTGCCAACCGATCCAGGGGCTGTCGAACTCGTCGACGTAGCGCGCGGCTTCGAGCGGCGAGAGCAGGAAATCGTTCCACACGTTCTCGATCGCGATCTTCACCTTCAACTCGGCGGCGAGCGGCAGCACGCGGCGGATCTCGGCTTGCGAACGCGTGTAGGCCTGGTCGTAGCTCACCTTCGCATCGACGATCGCGGGCACGAGCAACACGCTCGTGCCGCCGAGCTCGGCGCAGTCGCGCAGCGCTGTTTCGAGCGCAGCGACCGCTTCCTTGCGAACGTCGGCGCTCGAATCAGCGAGCGACTTCGCCCAGTGCACCGAGTCGACGACGCCGCACACGGCGATGCCGGTCGCTGCACAAGCCGCGCGAATTTCGTCGAGCGGCACCGCGCCGGGACTGTCGAGCTCGACGCCCTCGAAGCCCGCGCGTTTGACGATCGCGAACTTCTCACGCAGGTTCGCGCCGTCCTTGCACATGTACATCATCAGCGCCTTGCGCAACGCGAGCGGCGGCGGCGCGAGCGCGGTCTCGGCGGCGCGACAACCGAGCAGCGCGCCGAGCGCAGCGGCACCGCCGGCCTGCAAGACGACGCGGCGATCGAGCGTGTGCGCGAGTTGCGTAGCGACGTGCTTCATCGCGATGCGCGCGGATGCGCGCGGAACTCGACGTTCGGCGTTTGGTCGTTGGGGCACGAGCGCAAGCGCAAGACGGCCGGCAACTCGCACTTCGGGCAGCGGAATTCGAGGCCCGAATCGTTGGCGATCCACAGCTCGATCTCGGACAACTCCGCGCCGTCAGCGCCGCGATCGATGGCGAGCGCGCCGCAGCGGTAGGCCTCGACGGAATCGCGCGTGCACTGGTAGCGAAACAGCGCGTACCAAAACCAGGCCTCGCTGCCGCGCTCGGGTTCGGCGAGCGCCAGCACGGCCTCCGCGCCTTCGAGCTTGCCGAGTTCGGGTCGTGCCTCGAACGCATGCGCGATGCTCGCCTTGAAGCCCAGACGTGCGTGCGCCGCGGTTTCCGCGACGAACAGATGCTCGGCGGCGCGGTCGATGCTCTCGACGCCGTAGGGCAGAGCCGCGTCGTCGGCGACGGACAGTCGCGCGAGCGTGCCGCGCGCCGCGCGTGCGTGGAACGAAACGGCGACGAGGTGCGCAATCGCCGAACGCGAGCCGTCGGGCGCCGCGAAGAAGGGCTCGACGCCGGCCGCACGTTCGTGCGCGCGCGTCGCGAGCACCGACGCGGAGAAGCTGCGCAACGCGTCGCCGGTCGATCCCGGCGCAGCGCGCGCGACGACCTCGTCGCATTCGCCGAGCACGCTCGACCACGCGCCGCGCTCCCAATACATGCGCGCGCGGGCCAAGGCCGCTTCGGCCGGCGGCGTCGGCGCGACGGCGTGACAGGCCGCATTCGCGAGCAACAAGAACGGCGCGAGGTACTTCATGGCGTCACTCCTTGGTGTGACTGTCGACGAGGTCGACGCCGACTTGCACGGCCAGCGGACGACCGTCGACTTGGACCTCGAAACCAACTAGCGCGCGCGACAAGTCGAGCGGATGGACCACCGCGCCGCGCTTGTGCAAGAGCAGGTCGCCGACGAAATGCAGTTCGCTGGTCGGTTCGACCGCGAAGTACACGCAGCCTTCGCGCTCCGTGAGCGCGTCGACCAGCGCGTGGGCGGTGTAGCTGTGCTGCGCGAGGCGCTCGCGCACCTTGCGCGACGCGGCGTGGATCGTGCGCGCTGCGACCGACGTCAAGATCGTTCCGTCGGGCAAGTACAAACGCAGCGCTGCAGCGTCCGGATCGAAATGCGCGCTGCCGCTCTTCCCCGACGCAAAGCCGATGTGCAGCGCGATCGGCAACACGTGCTCGGTGCGCGTCAAGTCGACGCCGAAGACGCGCTCGTGATCCGTGTACAAACTCGCGCGCGCCACCAGCGGCCCCTGCACGACCTCGGCCGGAAAGCGCGGGTACTCGGCGACACTGCGGCGCGGGCCGGCAGCGGGTTGCGGCGCCGTAGCGCGGACCGTGGAACAGGCGCACGCCAAAGCAGCGAGCGTCGCGGCCGTGAAGCGCGCGCTCGTGAGTTTCATCGCCATCGTTTCGATCACCTCGTCTCGGTTGCGAAGACGAGTTCTCGCGCGAACCAGCCGCGCTCCGTCAGCGATTCCTCTCGCATCAAGCCGAAGCGCGCCGAGACCCATCTTCGAACGTCGCCGCAAACGTACACGACGCAAGGCTCGGCATCGCGCTCGCTCCGGAACGCAGCGAGACGGCGCGCGTCGACGCCGAGCGCCGACGGCAGTGCGCCTCGATAGGACGGCGGCGGCGCGGCGGCGAGCAGCGCCGTTCCGTGCGCACCGAGGTCGAGCAACGCTTGCGTGGCCCCGGGGACGGCGAAAACGGTGCCGCGGCGCTCGATTTCGACCGCGCCCGTGCCGACCTCCGTGCGCGCGTCGCTCGACAAGCGCACGCGGCTGACTGTCCAGCGGCGCGCCGCGATCGAGGCCGCGCCCTCGCGCCACCATTCGACGTCGCCGCGCGCATCGACGGCGCGGAACACGCGCGACTCGCCGGCACGAATCGGATAGCCCGAGCCCGGCTGCGCGAGACTCCATTGCACGTACAGCTCGTTGCGCCAGTCCTTGCGCGCGCCGATCACGGGTTCGCGCTCGATGCCGCTCCAATCGAAGGCCACCGACTCGATGGGTTCGGAGCCGTACCAGCGCTGCGCGAATTCGAGCAACTGCAACTCGCGGCGTGCCGCGCTCGGCAATTGCACTGCGCCCGAGTCGACACGCGCGCACCAAGCGCCGAGTTGCGCGAAGGACTGCAAGCGTGCGACGTCGAGGGCGCCGTCGAAGATCACCCAGGCGCGGAGTTCGCTTGCGAAGCGCGCTGCGAGTTCATCGGCGTGCGCGCATCCGAAGTGGTCGACGTGCGCGAAGGCCGCTGCAGGATCCTGCAAGCCGGAACCGGCTCGGAGCGCCGCCCATTCGTCTTCGTCCGCCGCTGTGCAACGTGCGCGCGCTTCGGCGACGCCGCGCTGCAATGTCGCGAGTGCGGCCGTCGCGCGCGCGACGCGGCGCGGCGCGGGCTCATCGTCGAGCGTGTGCTCGATCCAGGTGCTCGCTTCCTGCGCAAAGGTGTCGCTCGCACGTCGCGCGAGCTCCACCGCGGCCTCGGCGCGCCGCGCGTCAATCACGGACGGTCGCGCCGTCGCGCGCGTCGAGGCGAAACTCTCGAGCGCAGCCGCAGCCGCCGACAAACTCGTCGCGAGCGCCGTGCCTGCGATTGCGTCGCGCTCGAGCGCAACGACACGCCGCTCGGCCTCTGCACCGCGGCCGGCCTCGACGGCCTCCAACACGCCGTCGAATCCGCGCGCCGCGCGCGCCGCCGGGTGCGATTCGTTCTCGAGCGCGCGTGCACGCCGCTCCGCTTCGAGCGCGCGCGCCTCGGCTCGTGCGGACTGCGCGCGCGCTTCGTCAGCCACGGCGCGCGCTTGCTGTTCCTTCGTTTGTGCCGCCAACGCGGCGGCCGCTTGCTCCTTGGCGCGCGTCGCATCGGCTTCGATTCGCGCCTCCGCAGCCGTGCGCTCGGCGGCGAGCAGCTGCTTTGCAGAGAGCACGTCCAAGTCGAGCGCTTCGTTGCGCTGCGTCGACGCACCGAGGCGCGTCGAAAGTTCAGCGAGCCGCAGTTCCGCGTCTGCGACGCCGCGCTCCTGCGCCTGAACGGCGTTGCGCGAGCGCCACAGGAGCACCGCGAGCACGAGCGCGACCGTGCCGAAGGCCGCGAGCACGGGCCGCGAACCGAAGCTCGTCGCGCGCGCCGTCGGACGGCGCAGTGCTCGTACGATCGCCGCCGCCGCGTCGAGCGCGCTCGCCTCGCCGCGCGTGCACAACTCGGCGAAGGGCGCGACCTCGGCACCGGGATTCATTTCGCGCAACAAGCCGCCGACCGCGCGCACGTCGATCACGGCGTCGCCGATGACCGAACCGTTGGCGCGCGCGACGAAACTCGCCAAGCCGAAGTCCGCGATGCGCGCTGCGATGCCGTGCGGATTCTCGTCGCTCTTCGGCGCGTTGCCGGCGAGCCAAATGCAACTCGTGTCGAGCGCGCCGTGGACGATGTGCTCGGCGTGTGCGCCGCCGAGTCCGAGCAGCACCTGGCGCGCGATCTCCAAGGCCTCGCGCGGATGCAACTCACCTTCGCGGTGCAAGCGCGCGCGCAGCGTTTCGCCTTCGACGATCTCGCTGACCACGAAGAAACGGCCGTCGTCGAGGTTGCCGATGTCGCGCGTGCGCACGATGTGGGCCGAGACGAGCTTGCGCGCGTTGCGCACCTCCTCGTTCAACAGCGCGCGCAGTTCGTCGACGCCGGTGAGCCGCGAGGGCACGATTTCGAGGCGCACGAGGCGGGAGTCGCTGTCGCGATCGCGCACGCCGAACACCGGCCCGGCGACGCCGTCGGCGAGGTCGCGTACGAGTTCGAAACGCTCGGGCAAATCGCCGCTGGGATCGCTGACCGCCGGATCGGGCGCCCAAACCACCTCGTAACCGCCGGAAGCACCGGCGCTCGGCGTGCGCGTGGAATCGAAATCGTCGGGCGGAGTGGTCATGGAGGTGAGCTCGCGGCGCGCTCAGCTCGGACAGGCCGCGCGCGCGCAACGGCGGCGATTCTAGCCGCGCTTGCGCGAATGCGGCGGCGGACTCTCGGCTGCGCCGATGCCTTCATTCGGAGCCGCGCGGCCCGCAGCACTTGCAGACCCGCTTGCAACTCGCTCCGCGTTGCACACCGCTCGCTCCTCAGCGCTTGCACCGCGCGCGAAGTCCGTCATGCTCGCGCGCCTCGTGAACAACGCGCCCGTGATCGAAATCGATGCGCTGACGAAGCACTACGGCAAGGTGCGCGCGCTCGATCAATTGAGCGTGGCTCTGCCGGCGGGACCGGTCGGACTGCTCGGCCCCAACGGCGCGGGCAAGACCACGCTGATCAAGCTGTTGCTCGGGCTGCTCGAACCCAACA
>CAYHRR010000144.1:0-284 GCA_964358875.1 uncultured Planctomycetaceae bacterium
GGTTCGCGCACGCGTGCGAGCGCGAGCGCTTGCCACACCGCGCCGCGGCGCGCGCCGGCGAGGCTCTCGAAGGCGCCCGCCTCGGCAAGCGCAGTGAGCGCGCGTTCCTCGAGTCGCGCGCGGCGCTCGAAGTCGGCGAGGTCGACGAACGCGGCCTTTTCGCGGGCCTTCTCGAGGCGCTTGAAGTCGGCCGGAGTAAAGCCCTTGACCGTGCGCAGCCCTATACGGAGCCAGGCTCCTCCGTCAACTATTCGCGGCGAAGCGGCGGCGCTCTCGCGAGTGCT
>CAYHRR010000144.1:294-8346 GCA_964358875.1 uncultured Planctomycetaceae bacterium
CAGCGCGCGGTGCTATTTTTTGCGCGAGGAGCCTGGCTCCGTATTCCACGCGCTCGTCGCGACGTCGACGGGCAGCACGGCGACGCCGTGGCGCAGCGCGTCGTCGACGATCGTGGCGATCGAATAGAAACCGAGCGGCTGCGCGTTGAGCAGCGCGCAAGTGAACTCGAGCATGTAGTGCCGACGCAGCCACGCGCCCGCGTAGCTGATCAGCGCGAAACTCGCCGCGTGGCTCTCGGGAAAGCCGTATTCGCCGAAGCCTTGGATCTGTTGGAACACGCGCTCGGCGAACTCGGGATGAATGCCCTTGGCCTGCATGCGCGTGACGAGCCGCTCGCGGTGCGTGTCGATGCGACCGCTTTTCTTCCAGGCCGCCATGTCGCGCCGCAATTGATCGGCCTCGCCCGGCGTGTAGTCGGCGGCGACGATCGCGAGCTTCATCACTTGCTCTTGGAACAGCGGCACGCCGAGCGTTTTGGCGAGCACGGGCCGCAAGCACTCGTGCGGATACTCGACCGTTTCTTCGCCGCGTCGCCGGCGCAGATAGGGATGCACCATGCCGCCCGAGATCGGACCGGGGCGCACGATGCTGACTTCGATGACGAGGTCGTAGTAGGTGCGCGGCCTCAAGCGCGGCAGCATCGCCATCTGCGCGCGGCTCTCGATCTGGAACACGCCGATCGTGTCGCCCGCGCAGATCTGGTCGTAGGTCGCCTCGTCGTTCGCGGGGATGGTCGCGAGCGAAAGTTCGCGGCCGTGTTGCGCGCGGATCAGATCGAAACACAGGTGCAGTTGGTGCAGCGCGCCGAGGCCGAGCAAGTCGACCTTGAACAAGCCGATCGCTTCGACGTCGTCCTTGTCCCACTGGATTACCGTGCGGTTCTCCATGGTCGCGCGCTCGATCGGCACGAGCGTCGCGACGGGCTCGTGGCCGAGCAAGAAACCGCCCGGATGGATCGAGAGATGGCGCGGAAAATCCTCGATGTCGCCGGCCAACTCGCACAGCAAGCGCACTTCGCGCGAATCCGGATCGAGGCCCGCTCCGGCCAGCGTCTGCGGCGTGAGGCCCTCGCTCCACGACACGACGCGCGTGATGCGCGCGAGCAGGCTCTCGGGAAAAGCCAGCGCCTTGCCGACATCGCGCACGGCCGACTTCGTGCGGTAACGGATCACGTTGGCGACCATCGCCGCGTGCGTGCGGCCGTACTTCGCGTAGACGTGTTGGATCACTTCCTCGCGGCGCTCGTGTTCGATGTCGAGGTCGATGTCGGGCGGCTCGGCGCGCTCGCGCGACAGGAAGCGCTCGAAGAGCAGGCCCATGCGCACCGGGTCGATCGCGGTGACGCCCAGGCAATAGCACACCGCCGAATTCGCGGCCGAACCGCGGCCTTGGCACAAGATGTTCGCCGCGCGGCAGAACTCGACGATCTCGCGCATGGTCAGGAAATAGCCGCAGTAATCGAGCTCGTCGATCAAAGCCAGTTCGCGCTCGAGCTGCGCTCGGACATCGCTCGGAGCTTCGCCGCCGTAGCGCTCGCGCGCGCCGCTCGCGACGAGCGCGTGCAATCGCTGCGACGAGGTCGTGCCGTCGGGCAGATTCTCGGAGGGATAGCGGTAGCGCACTTGATCGAGCGCGAAGCTGCAGCGCGCGGCGACTTCGTCGGTGCGCGCGAGCGCCGCGGGCTCGTCGGCGTACAGCGCCGCGAGCGCGTGGCGGCTTTTGAGGTCGTGCTCGGCGTTCGGTTTGAGCTTGCGGCCCGCCTCGGCGACCGACGTGCCGTGGCGGATGCAGGCGAGCACGTCCTGCAAGCGGCGCCGTTCGCGGCGGTGATAGAGCACCTCGGGCGCGGCGACGAGCGGCAGGGCGAAACGCCGCGCGCGCTCGCGCAAAAGCGCCTCTTCGCGCACTTCGTCGGCGCGCCGATGGCGCGCGAGTAAGGCGTACGCGCGATCGCCGAACGCGTCGACGAGCGCACGCACGAAACCGTCGGGCTCGCTCGCACCAACGAGCGGACTGCGCTCGCCGCCGCACAAAGCGATCAGGCCTGCGGAGTGCGCGCAGACCTCGTCGAGGGCGACCGAGCACTCGCCCTTCGGCGAACGCAAGCGGCCGACGGTGATCAATCGGCACAGATTCGCGTAGCCGGCGCGATCCTGCGCGAGCAGCACGAGCGTCGAGCGATCGGTGAGCGTCAGCTCCGAACCGACGATCAAGTGCAAGCCCAGCTCGCGGGCTTTGACGTGCGCGCGCACGATGCCGTACACGCCGTCGCGATCGGTGAGCGCGAGCGACGTCAAGCCGAGCCGCTGGGCTTCCTCGACGAGTTCGTCGGGATGGCTCGCCCCTTCGAGGAACGAGAAATTGCTCTTGCACCACAACGCGGCGGTCACGACACGCTCCCGTGCGTCGAGCGCCGCGCGCCGCGCTGCACGTCTTGCGCGCGCGCGACATGCGGCGCGGTGTCGCGAAAACACCGCCGTTGCAGCTGCATGCGGCGCGTCACGACACGCTCCCTTGCAAGAACCAGCGCCGTCGCGGGCGGTCGTAGTAGATCCAGAACACGCGGCCGCTCTGCATCTCGGCGAAGTAGTAATCGCGCTCGACCTCGCTGCGCCACCAACCGCCGGAGACGAGGTGCGGGCCGTGCAACTGCGCCACCGGACCGTGCGTGAGACCGCACAACATCCAGCCGTCCTCGGCGCGCCGCGGGCGCGGAGGCAGCGGCACGGCCTTCGTGAAAACACGCCGAATCAGCGGAGGAAACGTGACTTCGCGCACGCGCGGCGGCGTGAGACGTTCGACGCGCTCCCAAGCGAAGCTGCCTTCTGGCAAATGGGTCGCGCGCAGTTTCGCGCGCACGACGACGTCGTCGCCGAAGGCCGCGCGCAAGGCGGCGAAGGCTTGCGCCGCCGCCTCGGGATCGCGGCCGGGTTGCAGCGCGAACAAGCGCAGTTGCTCGTGGGAGGCGGGCGCGCCGACGAGCTCGACGGTGATGCGCTCGGCGCCGCACGCGAGCCGGACCTGTTCGAAGCGCAGCCGCAGCAAGCGCAGCAGTTGCGCGAGATCGAGCGTCGGCTCCGCGGGCGCGATGCGTTCGCAGCGCGTGCTGCGATCTTCGAGCACCAGTTCGAGCGTCAACTCCGCAGCCGCTTGATCGAGCACCGCCAAACGCGCGAGCAGCGGGCGCGCGAGTTCCTCGATCCACGCGCTGAGCGTTTCCGACGACGCGACGGGAAAGTCGAGGTCGACGTGCGCGCGCGGTTGCTCGATCTCGAACACCGGCGCGAGCTGCACGCGCAGCGCGCCCGAGGCGAGTCGATGCAAGCGGTGCACTGCGGTGCCGAAGCGCAACAGCACGCTTTCGGCCGGCAAACGCACGAGCTCGCCGACGGTGCGGCAGCCGAGTTTTTCCAAGGACTCGCGCGCCTTCGGATCCAAACCGATGCGGCGCAGCGGCACGCGTCGCGCGAGTGCGTCTTCTTCGCTCGCCGTGGCGAACACGACGACGCGCGCGCCGTGGAGCGCCTTGGCGACGGCGTAGGTCGCGAAGCGCCGGAAACCGACCGCCACTGCGCCCTCGAAACGTGCCGTGAGCAGAGCGCTGCGCAGCGCGCGCGCCCAAGCGATCTGCGACGGTTGCAGGAGTTCGAGTCCCGCGACGTCGATCCAAAACACGCCCGCTTCGTCCGCGCTGGGCTCGACGTTCGGTGAAAAACGGCGCAGCAGCGCCGCGAGCTCCGTGACGCCCGCGTCGACCTCCGCCGCGGCGACGGCGCACGCGCGCAGCGTCGCACACAGCGTCAAGGCGGTCGCGAAACGCTGGCCCGGCAACACGCCGGCGCGCCGCGCGCGCTCGTTCGCCGAAAGCACGAGGCCCTGCGGCGCGTCGCGGTCGACGATCGCCGCCGGAGCGTCCTTCCACTCGGGCAGCCGCGCCTGCACCAACTGCAGCGGCAACGCGGGAATGTCAACGCAGGCCAACCGTTCCACGGCGCACCTCGCTGTCGCTCCAGAGCCGCGAACGACGCTTGTCCTTGACGGCGGTGAGTTCGCAGACGAAGGCGTCGCGACCCGTGCGGCGCAAGCTCGCCTCGCCGCGCAAGGAGACGAGCGAACTCAAGCTCGGCTCGTCGCTCGCTTTCGCGGTCACGCACAGGATCGCCGTGCCGTGTTTTTGCGCGAGGGACAACAGGCGCGACTGCAAGGGCATCGGTATCGAGGCGCGCGTGGTCAAGTCGAGCACGAGCAATCCGAAGACGCCCGAGCGCGCCAAGCCGTCGGCGGCGAAGGCCAACTCGTGGCTCGCCGACAAACGCACGACGATCAGCGCGTCGAGATCGACGCCGCTTTCGGCGACGTCGGGCGGATGGAACGAACTCGTGCGCGTGCCGATCCAGGCGACGTGCTCCGCGCGCCGTTGCGCGTCGAGCACGATGCGGAGAACCGCCGACAGCGAAGCGTCGGCGCGCGCGCCCGACAGTTCGACGAGCCGCCCGACGAGCTCACTCCATTGCCACGCCGGCGCAGCGCGCCGCAGCGTCGACACTTCCACGAAACCGTCGAGACCTGCGCGCATCGCCACCGCTCACCCGCGCGCCCCTCGAACCTGCCCGCTCGCCGTTTGCATGGCGCCAAGCTACACGAACAACGGCCTAACCTACCGAGTCGCAGCTCGCTCGGCGCCGCAACCTCTTGTCCGGCAGGCCACAACGGCGGCATGCGGCGGCAAAGCCGAGCGGCGCGAGCAGCTCCGCAGGCAGGGGTTGGCCGCCGAGCGTTCCTCCGTATAAGGGGAGCGCCTTGAACAACGAGCCCGCGAGTCCCTTCGACGAACGCCGCGTGACGCGCTTGTTCCTGCTCGCCGTGTTGTTGCACGGCCTGGTGTACCTGTGCGCCGTCGCGCCGTGGATGGGCGAGGACGAGCCCTGGCACTACGAGTACGCGAGCCAGATCGCCGACGGACAGCGGCCGCAACTCATCGGGGCCAACGCGCTCGGCGCGCTCGTCGACGAGCCGCAGCACTGGGCGGCTTCGCAGATCTACGCGCGCTGGCGTTTCCACGGCGCGAGCTACGAGCAACTCGCGGCGCGCCAGCGCGAGATCTTGGCCTCGATGAGCGCGAACGATTATTTCCGGCGCGTCGATTGGGCCGGCGCGCCGACGGTGCGCACGGACTTCGACCAAGTGCAACCGCTGTTCACGGCGACCCTCCAACCGCCGGGTTACTACGCGTTGCTCGGAGCTTGGCTCGCGGCTTGGCCCGGCGCGTCTGTCGACAGCGAGCTGTTGTGGGGGCGCGTGCTGTCGCTCGTGCTGTACGTGTTCACGGCGTGGTGCGGGCTCGAGTTCGCGCGGCGCATGTTCACCGATCGTTCACTCGCCTTGGCGACGGCGGTTGCGATCGCTTGGTATCCGATGCACGCGCGCCAAGCGGCTGTGCTCAACAACGACGTGCTCGCGCGAGTACTGACCGCCGCCGTGTTGATGTTGTGCGCGCGGCGCTGCGCCGGCGTCGGGCGCAAGTACGAGTTCGGGCTGGCGCTCGCGCTCGCCTTGTTCGCGCCCTTCGTCAAGCCGACGGCGGCGAGCGCGATCGGCGTGTTGATCGTCGCGTGGCTCGCACGTTCGAACTTGCGGCGCGTGCTCGTGCCGGCGCTCGGCGGCGCCGCAGCTTTCGCCGCCGCCGTGTGGTTCTTGCTGCGCAACAGCCCGGTGATGCCGAAAAGCGTCGCCGCTTTCGCGAAGCGGATCGGCGCGGGTTTGTCGCTCGACACGTTCGAGGAGATGGGCACGACCTTCGTCGGCGCCTTCAACTGGTACTCGCGCGAACTGCCGAGCTGGGCCTACGCGCTCGCAGCGTTGCTCGGCGCCGTCGCCTTCGTTTCCGCGCTCGTCGCCTTGCGGCGCCGGCGCGCGGGCGTCTCGCAAGTGCTGCTCGTCGTGTGCTTCGCCGCGCTCGCGATCCAATTCGTGCTCGTCGTGTTCCGCGGCGTCGGTCACGGGCGCTACCTGATGCCGGCCTTGCCGGCGATCGCGGCGTTGTTCGTCGTCGGCTTGCTCGCGCCATTGCCGGCGAAGCACCGGCCGCGCGCCGCAGCGTTGTTCATCGCAGCGTTCGTGGCTTTCGACGCGCTGTTCTTGTGGGGCGGACTCGTGCCGAACGAGTGGCTCGCGTGGGGATCGTGATGCGCCGCGCACTCGCACTGACGGCGCTCACAGGCGCGCTCGCGACGGTTGCATTGTTCTCGTGGGGCGAAGCGTTGCCCGACGTCGAGATCCGTTGCGCGCCGAAGCAAACGCAGGGCGGCCGTTTGTTCCCCGGGCACGCGCTCGGGCAAGGCTTCGTGTGCGAGCGCGACGGTTTGCACGCGCTCGACGTCGCGCTCGTGCCGCTCTCAGGCGTCGAACCCTCGGCGCTCGAACTCACGCTGCGCGTCAAGACGCCCGACGGTCCGGTGCTGCGGCGCGCGCGGCTCGAAGCGACGCAACTGCCGACGAGCGACGGTTGGGCGCGCTTCGAGTTCGAACCGCTCGACGACTCTTCGAACGTGCGTTTTTTCTTCGAGCTCTCGAGCGCCGCGCCGTCGCAGCATTCGCCTTGGATTCGCTACCGCGGTCTGTCGCAGCTGGAGCGCGCGTGGGGCGACCGCGTCGTGCCGGGCGCGCTGCACGAAGGCGTATTGAGCGGGATGCAGCTGCACCACGAGGGTTTGTGCGCGCTCGCCTTCGCCTTCGACGGACTCGACGCGGCGGCGGCTCCGGCGACGCTCGTGCTGTTCGATGCGCAGGGCGTCGAGCTGCGCCGCAGCGTGATCGCGCCGCTCACGCCGCACGCGACCGGTTGGGGCTTCTTTCCGTTCGAGCCGTTGAAGGAGAGTCGCTTCGCGAACTTGCGTTGGCGCTTGGAGCTGCCGCGCGATGCGCGTGTCGTCGGCGACGCGAGCGGTCTCTCGCACTTTGCGTTCTTCGCGGCCGGAGCGCCCGCTGCGAGCGTGCTCGGTATGACCGTGCGCGGCGCGGCGCAGGGCGATCGCGACATGGTCTTCCGCGCCTGGTCCGGCGGCGGCGCGAAGGCGCTCGTCGCGCGCCTCGCCTCACGCGGCGGCTTGCGCATCGCCTTCGCAGCGCTGTTCACGCTCGCAGCGACACTCGCGCTGTTCACGCTCGCGCGGCGCGGGCTCGGGGATGCGAAGTGAGCGCGTGGATCGAAGTGCTCAAGCCGGCTCGGATTCCTCGAATGCGCGGCGCAGCAAGTAGGTGAGTCCCGTCGCGGCTGCGAGCTCGACCATGAGGTTGCGATCGAGTCGGCTGCCTTGCTGTTTGATCACGCCGAGCACATCGCGCCACTGCAGCTCCGAGGTCAGGTTGCTGCGTCGGAACCAGGCGAGTTTCCTCAGGACGATCACTTCCGCGCTCGTCACGTAGACGACCTCGTCGGACCCCTCGAGCAGCAACTTCGGTTGGCGACGTTCCAATTGCGCGCGGTCGAGCGAATCGTCGACGGCGACATAGACATCGAACTTCGTGAACGATGCGCGGTGGTATGCGTTGAACGCGATGTGCTTTTCGAAGGCGTCGCACAGCGCGTCGCGGGTCATCAAAAAATGCTCGGCGAAGGCTGCGGTGAGTCTGTCGAGGTCGTTCACATGGACTTCGATCAGCACATCGATGTCGAGCGTTGCACGCGGTTCTCCGAAATAGCCGGCGGCGATGGATCCACCGACGACGTAGCGCAGTCCGACGCTCTCGACGGCACGGGCGAAGTCCGACAGTGCGCGCGCGTCACGTATTTCCACGAGCGCTCTCGCTAGGCGGTGTCGAGCCGTCGGGATCCCAGCCCCAGATTTTGCGCACCACGTCGTTGCCGTACTTCATTCCGGCGTAGCGCAGGTCGAGTTCGAGTTCGCCTGCGGCCGGAAAGCGCTCGCGCAAACCGACCATCGCGCGTGAGCGCATCCACTCGTTCGCTTCCCACATGCGTTGCGCGCGTTGCTCGGGCCGCAGCGTGCGCAAGTAATCGAAGTACAGACGCTCGGCTTCGGGCGTCGTGT
>CAYHRR010000145.1:0-8322 GCA_964358875.1 uncultured Planctomycetaceae bacterium
CATATGAGCCAATTGACTTCTTGGTACCGTAGAAACTATCCTAACTATAGGGACACCGTTTATGTATGGGGGGTATATGAAATTAACGGTATTGTTTAGGATTATTCTATTTTCCGTGTATACCTATACGGTATGTGCGGCCATGTTTTGTAGTTTGTCCTGCGTCTTGTCCGCCGTAGTTTCAACGAAGGCGGAAGTTTCAACGATACATTCTCTGTATCACCATATCGATGCACGATGTGCTTCTCCGCCGGCAACAAGCGCGCGCGCAGGTCGACGAGATCGCTGGAGAAGTCGACTTCCTCGACCGTCCACGTGTTGCGAATCGCGGCCTTGTACATCTCGTAGAACACCGGGTAGCGCATCGGGCGCAGGGTCAAGTCGAGCCCGGGGTTCAGGAGCATCTGTCGTTCGGCAACGGCGTGGGTCATGGTGATCTGCGTGGGTATCGCGGGAAATGCGCTGCGAAACAGGCTATTGGCAGGCCTCGCACGCACTCGGATTTTCGAGTGAGCATGCGACCGCGTCGCTGTCGGTCGTCGCTGCGACGTTGTTCGAAATGGTCGTCTGCCGAATGCGCGTAGCGGGCCGTGAACGCAGGTAGTAGGTCGTCTTCAAACCGCTCTTCCACGCGTACATGTACATGGACGAGAGCTTGCCGATCACCGGGTTCTCGATGAACAAGTTCAGCGACTGCGACTGATCGATCCACGGGCCGCGCGCGACGGCGTGATCGATCAAGCACTTCTGCGGCAACTCCCAAGCGGTGCGGTACAGGAGGCGCAGCGCGGGCGGGATCGCGTCGATGTCCTGGATCGAGCCTTCGGTTCGTTTGATCTGGTTGCGCACGTCCTCGGTCCACAGACCGCGCTCCTTCAGGTCTTGCACGAGGTAGCGGTTGATCTGCAGGAAGTCGCCCGACAACGTCTCGCGCTTGAACAGATTGGAGACCTGCGGCTCGATGCACTCGCAGCAGCCCGCGATCGAGGCGATCGTCGCGGTGGGCGCGATCGCGATCAGCAGCGAGTTGCGCAAACCGTGCGCGGCGACGCGCGCCTTTAGGTCGCTCCAGCGCGCTTCGTCCGTGGGCTTCACGTTCCACAAGTCGTTCTGCAAATCACCCTTCGCGCAGCGCGTGAGCGCGAAGTTCGGATGCGAGCCGTTCTCCTCGGCGAGCGCGCAACTCGTCGCCAGCGCGTGGAAGTAGATCTCCTCTTGGATGCGCGCGGAGAGCTCGACGGCTTCGCGTGAATCGAAGGGCAGGCGCATGCGGAAGAACACGTCCTGCAAGCCCATGACGCCGAGTCCGACCGGTCGCCAGGCGAGGTTGGAAGTGCGCGCCGCTTCCGTGGGGTAGTAGTTGATGTCGATCACGCGATCGAGGCGGCGCACGGCGACGCGCACGATCTCGCCCAGGCGTTCGAAGTCGAAGGCGTCGTCGCGCGCGAGCTTGCCGAGGTTGATCGAGCCGAGGTTGCACACCGCAGTCTCGCTCGACGAAGTGACTTCGATGATCTCCGTGCACAAGTTGGAGAGGTGCACGACGCGACCGGGCGTTCCGGTTTGATTGCACTTGCGATTGGACGCGTCCTTGAACGTCATCCATCCGTTCCCGGTCTGAGCCAGCGTGCGCATCATGCGCGCGTACAGGTCACGCGCCTTGACTTGGCGCGCGTACATGCACTTCTCCTCCGCCTCGAGATAGGCGCGTTCGAAATCGGCGCCGTAGAGATCGGTGAAGTGCGGAACGAGCTTGGGATCGAAGAGCGACCACAGACCGTCTTGGTCGACGCGTTGCATGAACAGGTCGGGAACCCAGTTCGACAGATTGAGGTTGTGCGTGCGGCGCGACTCGTCGCCGGTGTTGTCGCGCAACTCGAGGAAGTCCTCGATGTCGGCGTGCCAGGTCTCGAGGTACACGCAGCACGCGCCCTTGCGGCGACCGCCTTGATTGACCGCGGCCACGGAACTGTCGAGCGTTTTCAGCCACGGCACGATGCCGTTGGAGTGACCGTTCGTCCCGCGGATCAACGAGCCCTTGGCGCGCACGCGCGTGTACGCGAGGCCGATGCCGCCCGCGAACTTCGAGAGCTTGGCGACGTCGGCGTAGCGCTCGTAGATCGAGGCCAGATCGTCGTCAGGTGAATCGAGCAGATAGCACGACGAAAGTTGTGAGCGCGTCGAGCCCGAGTTGAACAACGTCGGCGAGCTCGGCAGGTATTCGAGCGACGAGATCAGCAGATAGAACTCGATCGCCTCCTTGGGCGTCTGCGACAAGCCGCAGGCGACGCGCAGGAAGAAGTACTGCGGCGTCTCGAGCGCGTCGCGCGTCTGGGGATTGACGAGCAAGTAGCGGTCGTAGACCGTGCGGATCCCGAAGTACTCGAACAGCTCGTTGCGTTCGGGCTCGACGGCTTGGTCGAGCTTGCGCGCGTGCAGCGCGACGAAGTCGGCGGTCGCCTTGGCGACGAGCCCGTGCTCGAACGCAGCGCGCACCGACTGCGAGAACGACATGATGTTCTGGTTGCGCACTTCCTTGTCGATGAACGCGCACAACAGGCGCGCGGCGAGGCGCGAGTACTGCGGCTCCTCGGCGATCAACGACGCCGCCGTTTGGATCGACAGTTGGTCGAGCTCGCGCGTCGTCGCGCCGTCGTAGAGCCCTGAGATCGTGCGCGTCGCAACGCGCATCGGATCGACCTCCGTCAATCCCGCGCTGACGCGCTGCACCGCGCGCACGATCTTCGTGACGTCGACCGGCTCGTACTCGCCCGCGCGCTTCTTCACTCGCATGCGCGTCTCGGGAATCGTCGCGGCTGCGCGCCGCGCGGCCTCGTTCGACGGGCTGCGCTGCGGCTGCAGCTCGAAATCGGCTTCGGTGGAAGGCGGCGGAGTTTGGGAGATCGAGTCCATGCGACCTGGGTTGGGCTGGGGTCGGTGGGTGTGGACGGAGTTGGACAGTGCTTGCAAGTGCATCAAGCGCGCCGCCGCCACGAATCCCCTCTTGGATCCGCCGCAGGGACCTGGGTTCAGGGCTCTGCGGCGCCGTCGTGCGTTCGGCTCGAAAGGGGAACGCGCGAAGGTGGTGGCAACGCGGGGCGGGACTCTAGTGACGCGCCTAATAGTGGTGCAAGGACGATGACCCCACCGCATCTTGTGGCCGACCGGCAAATCTCACCTTGACGACAGGCACGGCTGTCGATCCACGCCGAAGCACCGAGCCGAGCTCGCCGAAGCCATTGTTTCGCAACATGTTGCGCGCGCGCGGGTCCACACGAGCGCGGCCTGCGCGTCGCGTGTCGCTCAGCCTCGCGCTCGAAGTGCTCGTCGAAAATCCCCGCGGCGTTGCCGCCCGAGAGGCGCGCGACGATCATCTTCGCCCCCATGGCGCATTTCGATCCCTCGGCGGCCGCTCAGCCCGACAGCGGCATCTTCGGACTCGTTGCGAGCGCCGCGGAGTCGGCTGTGCACGTGCTTCCGGTCCCCTTCGACGCAACGGCGTCGTACCGCAAAGGTGCGTGGAAGGGCCCCGACGCGATTCTGCGCGCGAGCCGCCAGATCGACTTGTTCGACAACGTCACAGGTCGACCCTACGAGGCCGGGATCCACATGCTCGCCGCTCCGCGCGAAATCGCCGAGCTCGCCGAACGCGCTCACGAGCATGCGGAACGCGTCATCGAAGCCGGCGGCGATCTCTCGCGCGATCCGCGGCTGGCGGTCGACCTCGAGAACGTCAACACGATCGGTGCTCGCGTCAACGAACTCGTCGCCGGCGCGACGCGCGAGATCCTCGCGCAGGGCAAGTTGGTCGCCGTCGTCGGCGGCGATCACTCGACGCCCTTCGGCGCGATCCAAGCTTGTGCCGAGCGCCACCCCGGCCTCGGCGTGCTGCACTTCGACGCGCACGCGGATCTGCGCGTCGCCTACGAGGGCTTCGAATGGTCGCACGCGTCGATCATGGACAACGTGACGCGCAAGCTCCCCAACATCGGCATGTTGGCGCAGGTCGGCATCCGCGACTTCTGCGAGGAGGAGCACGAACGCATCGTCAATTCGCGCGGCCGCATCGTGACGATGTTCGACCGCGACTGGTCCAACGCGCGACTCAGCGGTGCGAACCTCCGCTACAAGATCCGCTCGCACCTCGCGCGTTTGCCGCACTTCGTCTACGTGTCGTTCGACATCGACGGACTCGATCCGCAGCTCTGCCCGAACACGGGCACGCCGGTTCCGGGCGGTTTGACCTGGGCGGAAGCGCTGTTGTGGCTCGAAGAGCTCGCCATGAGCGGCAAACGCATCGTCGGTTTGGACGTCAACGAGGTGAACCCCGGGTCGGCTGCGGACGACGAGGACAGTTGGGACGCGATGGTCGGCGCGCGGCTGCTGTACCGACTGATCGGCACGGCGCTCGTCACGCGGCGTTAGCGGCGTCATGTCGCGCGCGCTGGTGGTGATGGCGAAAGCAGCGCGGCCGGGGCTCGCCAAGACACGCCTCGCGCGCGTGATCGGCGAACAACGCGCGGCCGAATTCGCGCGCGCGTTCTTGCTCGACACGCTGGCCCACGCGCGCGAATTGCACGGCGTGCAGAGGTCGCTGTGCTTCGCGCCACGCGACGAAGAAGCTTGGTTCCGTGAGCTCGCGCAGGACGCCGAGCTCATCGCTCAAGTCGACGGCGACCTCGGAGCGCGTTTGTTCGCAGCCTTCGAATTCGCGTTCGCGTCCGGCGCCGAGCGCGTGATCGTCATCGGTTCGGACACGCCGCAGTTGAGCGCCGAAGTCCTGCGCGCGGCCTTCGAACGCCTCGACACGTGCGACGCCGTGATCGGGCCCAGCGACGACGGCGGCTACTACTTGCTCGGACTGCGGCGACCCTGCGCGGCGCTGTTCGACGGCGTTGCGTGGAGCACGGACAGCGTGCTGCGACAGACGCTCGAACGCGGCGCGCGAAACGGGCTCGTGTTCGAGCGCCTCGAGACGTCGTTCGACATCGACGAAGCCCAGGATTTCGAGCGCCTACGAGCCTTGTTGCGCGTGCACGGCGCTGCGCTTTGCCCGCAGACGGCGGAACTGTTACGCGACGCCGAACGCAGCGCGTAACGGTCCTCGCCGGGTGCCTGTAGGGCGCCCGACTATGACCGAAACGACGCCTCCTCCGAGTCCTTCCGACGTTCCGCCCCCGATCGAAGTTCACGCCGAACCCGCGCGCCCCGACGACCCCGGTCGAGTTTTCCAGGCGGCGCCGGCGAGCAGCGCGAGTGCTCCGCCGCCGTCGAGCGGCGCGCGCGGCGGCCCGACGAGCACGGTGTACGGCGGTCAAGGCGCCGGCAGCGGCCCAGCCGCGGCAACGAGCGGCGCGCCTGCGTCGAATGCGAGCACTTCCGGTTGGGCGACTTTCTGCCACCTCGTCGCACTCGTCGACTTCGGCTTCACGTTCTTGTTCGTCGGACTGATCGCGACGCTCGTGCTGTGGCTGATCAAGAAGGACAGCGACGCCGAGGCCGACTACCACGGCAAGGAAGCGCTCAACTTCCAACTCAACGTCGTCTTCTGGCAGATCGCGGCGTTCCCGCTGCTCTTGTGCTGCATCGGCTTCTTGATGATCCCGCTGCTGCCGATCGCAAAGGTCGTGCTGATGATCATCGCGGCGATCCACGCGGCGAACGGCGAGCGCTGGCGCTACCCGTTCATCTTCCGCGTCCTGCGCTGAGCACACTCGCGCACGCGACCGATCGAGGAGGCTCCGGCGACCCACGCGGTCGACGGAGCTTCCTCCGTTAGGATGCGCGCGCGATGTTGCACGGCGCGCGTCCTCTGATCGGCATCAACGGCGAACTGACGGCGGACACGGCTCCGGCGGTGCTGCTGAAGAATCGCTACGCGGACGCGGTGCTCAAGGCCGGCGGGATTCCTGTCGCGATTCCGCCCGTCGGCGGACCGAGCGATCTGCGCCGTTTGATCGAGCGCCTCGACGGCGTGCTGCTGTCCGGCGGCGACGACTTCGACACCGCGCGGCTCGGACTTGGGCCGACTCATCCGGCAGCGCGTCCGGTGCCGAGCGCGAAGCAGGACTTCGATCTCGAGCTCGTGCGCGCGTGCCTCGAAGTCGACCTGCCCTTGCTCGGCATCTGCTACGGCATGCAACTGCTCGCCCTCGCGGAAGGCGGCGCGCTGCACCAGCATCTACCCGACGATCGGCCCGCGTGCCGCAGCCATTCCGGCGGCGTGCTTCATGCGGTGAAACTCGTCGGTGGCTCGCGCATGCGGCGCATCGTCGAGCGCGACGAACTCGAGGTCGTTTCGCGCCACCACCAAGCCGTCGCGCACACCGGTTCCGCATGGACGGCGTGCGCCCATGACGACGAAGGCTTGATCGAAGCGATCGAGCGGCCGGCCTCGAACTTCGCGTTCGGCGTGCAGTGGCACCCCGAGCTCGCGGGCGAGGGCAGCGCGCACGATCGGCTGTTCCGCGCGCTGGTGTTCGCCGCCGCGACGCGTGTGATTCGGCGCGACCACTCGGGGGCGGGCGCGTGAAGCAGCGTCGCGCGAGCCACACGTGAGCGGCAAGTCGATCCGCGTCGATTTGGAGCAGCCGTACGACGTGGTCGTCGGCGAGAACGTGCTCGCGAACGCGGTGGACAGCACGCGCCACGCCAATGGAGTCGTCGTGGTGTGCGACGAGCACGTCGAAGCGTTCCACGGAGCGCGGCTCGCCGGGCTTGAGCGCGCGCCGCGCGTGAAGCTGCCGCGCGGCGAGGCCGCCAAGGCATTCGCGGTGTTGCAGCGCACTTTGGAGCACTTCGCGGAGCTCGGACTCGAGCGCAACTCGATGGTCGTCGCGCTCGGCGGCGGAGCCACGTGCGATCTCGCCGGGCTCGCAGCATCGCTCTACATGCGCGGACTCGCCGTCGTGTATTGCCCGACGACGCTGCTCGCGCAAGTCGACGCATCGGTCGGCGGCAAGACGGCGATCAACTTGGCCGCCGGCAAGAACCTGGTCGGCACGTTCCATCAACCGCGCGCCGTGTACGCGGACACCGCGACGCTGGCGACGCTCGACGCCGCCGAGTTCCGCTCGGGCCTCGGTGAAACGCTCAAGACGGCGCTGATCGCGGGACCGGCGTTGTTCGAGCGCATCGAAGCGAGCGTCGATGCGTTGCTGGCACGCGATCGCGACTTGTTGAGCGAAACGGTCGCGTCCTGCGTGCGCGTCAAGGCGCGCTTCGTAGTCGACGACGAGCGCGAGCAGGGGCCGCGCAAGGTGCTCAACTTGGGTCACACGTTTGCGCATGCGATCGAACACGTCGCCGGCTACGGACGCATTCCGCACGGCGTCGCCGTTGCGACAGGGATCGTCTTGGCGATCGAAACGGCGCGCGAATGCGGCGTGTTGCGCGACGAGGCGCTGCACGAGCGCGTCGTGCACCTGTTGGCGCGGCTTGCGTTGCCGGCGTCGCTCGCGGAGCTGCGCCTCGCGAGCAACTGCGCGCTACCGGCGCATGCGCTGCTCGCCGCGATGCGCCTCGACAAGAAAGCGCGCGCAGCGGAACCACGCTTGGTCCTGCCGCGCGCGATCGGCGCGTTCGAGCTCGACGTTCGCGTCGACGCCGCGCTCTTGAGCGAGCGCTTGCGCTAGCAGGCGGTAGCGAACGTCCCGACTGCGGCTTCGCACGCGTTCGCGCTGCCCGGTCGAGCTTGGCGTGCCGTGCTCAGCGGCCACGAAGGCCGCGTCCACCGTTCCTTTGTCGCTCTCCTTGCGTCGCGTACGCGTGCTGCGCCTCGCGACGCGACCTTCACCACGGGCTGCTCGTTGCGCGCGAAAT
The DNA here is from genome assembly GCA_964358875.1 of uncultured Planctomycetaceae bacterium. Classification (GTDB taxonomy): domain Bacteria; phylum Planctomycetota; class UBA1135; order UBA1135; genus CAYHRR01. Next base: position 7,822 of record CAYHRR010000145.1, read on the forward strand.
TCAGCGCGGCTTCTCGTCGAGCACCGACAGATCGAATCCGGCCGCCGGTAGCGCTGCAGCCGGCGACTCGGACTCCTTGAGCTTCTGTTCGAGCGTCTCGAGCATCGGCTTCAGCTCCGTGAGCACCGACCAGGCTTCCTCGACGTGACTCGAGTGATGGTTGAGCTTGGCGCGCGACAAGGCGAGCTGCGCTTGCGATGCGGCCAGCGCGACTTCGAGCTTGCCGCGTTCGACCTGGGCCGTGTTCTTCGCCGCGTCGGACTCGGCGCGCGCCTGAGCGAGTGACTGCTCGACGTTGCCTAGCTGCGCGCGAAGCGTGTTCGATTCGTCGCGCGCGCGACGGAGCTCACTCTCGAAAGCGGAGCAACGCTCGGAGTTCTCCGAGCGCGCGCCGGCGAATTCGCGTTCGAGCGCTTCGATCCGTTGCGCGCGCGCGACAAGTTGCTCTTGCGCAGTGCCGTGCGCCGCCTCGGCAGCGGAGCGCGCTTGCGCGAGCGCTTG
>CAYHRR010000146.1:0-8270 GCA_964358875.1 uncultured Planctomycetaceae bacterium
CGTCGTTCAGACGAAGCAGGCCAGTGCGCCGCAGGAAGCGTGGGCGACGCGCTGTTGCGCGAGAGCGACGTCGAGCGTGTGAGCGACGAGTTCGAACACACCGCGCGCGAGATCGGCATCGCGATCGGGTGCGCCGCCGCTGACGGGAGGCAACAACGCGACGGTCGCGCCGTCGGTGAGCCGCGTGTCGTCGCGAACGTAATCCGTGCCGAGCACCGCGCGCACGGAGCTGAGGTCGCCGAGTTCGGGATGGCGCGCTGCAAGTTCGCGCTTGAGCGCGCGGACGTCGAGCTCCGCCGGCAGCGCCGACAGCGCGAGTTGCGCTCGACCGGCGCGTTCACGCAGCGAGGCGAAGAGCTGGACCGTCAAGTTCATGAGCTGGACCGAAGCGAAAAAGCGCGCGCCGGGCGTGCGGATGTTGTCGGTGCACACACGCAGGCGTCGCGCTGGTGTCCCGGCGCACTGCGTGTCGCGCAACGACGGCTCCGCCCGTGCCAAGCTCAGAACGGCGTGTCGTCGACGTCGACCGACGGCGCTTCGGGGGCCGCGCCGCTCGTTCCGCCGGAGTAGCCGCCGGAGTAACCGCCCGATCCGCCTTCGTCGCTGCCCGAAGTCGCCTCGCGAGGTGCGCCCCCGCCGGCACCGGCGCCTGCGCCGACGAACTGCCAGTCGTCGCCGACGACGTAGAGCTTCGAACGCTTCTCGCCCGACTGCTTGTCGTCCCATTGATCGAGGCGCAGCGAACCTTCGATGAAGGCCGTCTTGCCCTTGTCGTGGTACTTGGCGAAGGCCTCGCCGCGCTTGCCGAAGATGGTGACGTCGACGAAGGTCGCCTCTTCCTTGTATTCGCCCGAGGCGTCCTTGAAGCGGCGGTTGACGGCGAGCCCGAACTTGCAGATGGCGTTGCCGTTCTGCAGGAAGCGCACCTCGGGCTTGCGCGTCAGATTGCCCATCAAAATGACCTTGTTGTAGCTCGCCATCGAATCGTCTCCGTGCCGTGGTTCAGCGCTGATTGGGGCGCGCATCCTAGCAACGTCCGTGCATGGACTCCCGCTCTGCGCGGACCTAGGATCGCGCGCCATGGTCACCCACCCCGAAGCGAATTCGAGTCGATCCAGCGGTGCCGAACGGCGGCGCTGGCCGCGCGCGACGAGCGAGCGCTCGATCACCCTGACCATCGGCGGCGCGCGGCACGAGGCGCGACTGCGCGACGTGAGCCGCGCCGGCGTGTGCTTCTACCTCGAGCGCCCGATCGCGTTGATGACGGTGCTCGCCTTTGCACTCGACCTCGAGGTCGACGGCGTGCAGCGCGCGATCCGCGGCCAAGGTGTGGTGGTGCGCTGCGCCAAGATCAGCCCGACGTTGAAGCACTACGAGGTCGCGGTGTTCTTGAACGAGCTCTCGGAAACCGATCGCGCCTTGCTCGACGCCCATGTGCGCGCGGGCGTTCCCGCACCCTGAGGCCAAGGGCCTGCGCGTTGCCGCGCGCTCGAGTCGACGCGCGTTTTTTTTCGGCGCCGAGGGTTAGTCTCGTCGCCGTCGAGCACGGAGGACGTAGCGATGAAGCGACTTGGTGTTTGCATTGCAGCGCTGGGCGCGTGCAGCGGGTTCGCGCGCGCGCAGAACCTCGCGACCTACTGTGATTTTTCCGCGTGGAGCACGGCCGCGGGAACGGCGACATCGATCGAGACCTTTGCGTCGGTGCTCCTCGATTGGAACTTCGAGCTGCTACCGGCCACGCTGCCGACCGGCACGCTCAGCGTCGCCGCGACGCAGTACACCGGCGGCAATGTGATCGAGACCTTTCCGTTCCTCACGCCGATCGGCGGCGGCTTGGGCGACAACGGGACCAACCACGCGCAGTGCTGGGTGCGCGTGCGACCGACGGGACAGACGACCGAGGTCGAATTCGCCCTGAACGCGCCGGCGCAGGCCTTCGGCGCGACTTTGTGGAGCGCACTCGGCAACGGCGCGCCCTTGGAACTCGAGCTGCGCCTCGGCGCCAACTTGGTCGGTGTCGCCGATGTCGCGAACTCCTGTTGGTCGCAGTGCAACGGCGCCGGTTGTCCGCAAGAGATCTACTTCGGCGTCACGGTCGCGCCGCCCTTTGCTTTCGATCGCGTCGTGTTCCGCGCGTCGCCGAGCGCGCCTTCGAACAACGGCCGGCCCTTCGCCATGGACGATCTGCACATCGTGCGCGCCGCTTGCACGCCCGCGGTGAGCTACTGCAGCGCCGGCACGACGCAACACGGCTGCACAGCGTCGTTGACGGCGAACGGAACCGCGAGCGCGTCGAACGCGAGTTCGTTCGTGCTGCAGGTCGCCGGCGCCGATCCGCAACAGGGCGGCTACATCTTCTACGGCACGCACGGAGCTCAGGCGCTGCCCTGGTCCGCGACGAGCACGAGCAGCTTGTGCGTGACGTTGCCGCTGCAGCGCACGCCGCCGCAAAACAGCGCGGGCACGATCGGCGCTTGCGACGGAACGCTGCAGCTCGATTGGAACGCCTTCGTGCAAACGCATCCGAACGCGCTCGGCCTGCCGGCTCAGACGGGCGATCGATTTTGGGCGCAGGCCTGGGTGCGCGATCCGCAAGCGCCGAAGACGTCGAGCCTGTCCGACGCGCTGTCGTTCCAACTCTGTCCGTGACGCGCTAACGCGCCAGTTCGAGCACGCGTTCGACGCCGCCGTAGTCCTTGTGCGTTCGAGCCGCGAGCGCGCGTTCACCGGCGACACGCAAGGCCGCCGGTGCTTGACCGATGCCGAGCTCGATCAGCGCGAGCCCGCCCGGAGCGAGCATCTCGACGCACGCGTCACACAGGCGGCGCAGCCAATGCTCCGCATCGCCCGGCGGCGTGAACAGTGCGAGCGCCGGCTCGAAGTCGCGCACGTCCGCTGCGAGCGTGGCGCGCTCCTCAGCTGCGATGTAGGGCGGATTGCTGACCAACAAGTCGAAGGGCGCTGCGCCGCGCAGGGCTTCGGGACCGTCGCCTTCGACGAATTCGACGGCCGCGGCGAGTGCTGCGGCGTTGGCGCGCGCGACGCCCAACGCGCCGGCTGAAATGTCGACGGCGTGAACGCGCGGCGCGGCGAGTTCGTGCGCGAGCGTGATCGCGAGGCAACCCGATCCGGTGCCGATGTCCGCGACGCGCGCGAAGCTGCCGCGCTCCTTGGCGCGTTGCCGCGCGAGGTCGACGACGAGTTCCGTCTCCGGCCGCGGCACGAGCACGTTGCGATCGACTGCGAAGGCACGGCCGTAGAACTCGCGCACGCCGGTGATGTAGGCCACCGGCTCGCGCTTGCCGCGGCGCACGAGCAGCTCCCGCGCGCGCGCGACTTCGACGTCGTTGACGGGACGATCGAGTTGCAAGAACAACTTCAAGCGCGTCAGCGACAACGCGTGCGCGACGAGTATCTCCGCGTCGAGCCGCGCTTCCGAAAGTCCTCGGCGTTGCAGGAACTCCCGCGCGCGCGCCAGCATCTCACCCGCCGATTGCGGAGCTTCCATGGGTGTCGCTCAGTTCCCGCGCGTTCGGCTCGAGGCCGCCGGCGCCGATCGATCCCGCTGCGCGCGGGCCGCCATGGCGACGGCGCAGCTCACAGCGCCCGGATGCGTTCTTCGCGTTCGAGCGCCGCGAGCGCGTCGAACATCGGCGTCAACTTGCCGGCCAGGATTTGCTCGAGCGAGAAGTTCTCGTTCGCGCGGTGATCCGTGACGCGGTTCTGCGGGTAGTTGTAGGTGCGCACGCGCGCGCTGCGATCGCCGCTGCCGACTTGCGTCTTGCGCATCGAAGCGCGCTCGGCGTCGCGCTTGGCCTGCTCCGCCTCGTAAACGCGGGAGCGCAACACACGCAACGCACTGGCGCGGTTCTTGTGCTGCGACTTGTTGTCCATGCAGATCGCGACCGTGCCCGTCGGCACGTGCGTGATGCGCACCGCCGACTCGGTCTTATTGACGTGCTGGCCGCCCGCGCCGCCGGCGCGCATCGTCTCGATGCGCAGATCGGCCGGGTTGATCTCGAGTTCGACCTCTTCCGCTTCGGGCAACACCGCGACGGTCGCGGCGGAGGTGTGGATGCGCCCCTGGGCCTCGGTGTCGGGAACGCGCTGCACGCGATGGCCGCCGGACTCGAAGCGCAGCTTGCGCCACACCTGATCGCCCTCGACGGCGAGCGTGACGTCCTTGAAGCCGCCGACTTCGGAGCGGTTGACGTCGAAGATCTCGTAGCGCCAACCCTGCAGTTGAAAGTAGTGCTCGTAGATGCGGAACAGATCCGCCGCGAACAGCGAGGCCTCGTCACCGCCCGTGCCGGCGCGGATTTCCATGATCACCTTGCGGCGCTCGTCGCCCTCTTCGGCGATCAGCGCCTCGACGGCCTCTTCGTCGAGTTGCTTGGACATGCGCTCGACCTCGGCCAGCTCCTCCTTGGCCAGCGCGGCCATTTCCGAATCGGAGAGCATCGACTGCGCGTCGCTGCGGCGCTTGTCGAGGTCTTCGACGCGGGCGAGCAGGACCACACGCCGTTCGAGCCCACCGCGCTCCTTCAGCACGGCTGGGATGCGCTTGCCGTCGAGCTCGTTCGACGAGAGCTTTTCGGTCAGCTCGTCGTAGCGAGTCTTCGCTTCGCGCAGCTTGGCGAGCAATGCGTCGGCGAGGGCCATCGATGTAATGCCGAGCGAAGTAATGCCGAACGAAGGTGCGGTGCGGCAGCGGCTGCGTCCTTAAGACACAGCGCGCCGAAAACTCACGCCTTGGCTTCGGTCTTCGCGCCGGGCTTGGCGCCGGAGACCGAGCCGTAGCGGCGCATGAACGAGTCGATGCGACCCGCCGAGTCGACGAACTTCTGCTTGCCCGAATAGAACGGGTGGCAAACGCTGCAGATTTCGATGCGCAGTTCCTTGACCGTGCCGCGCGTCATGAACGTGTTGCCGCAGCCGCAGTGGACCTTGCAGTCGAAGTACTTCGGGTGGATGTCGGACTTCATGGTGAGCTCTGGTGGCGCCGGTCTGGGTCGGCGCGCGTGGTGTGCGGGCGTGTGAGGGGCGAAGAGGATAGCCGCGTGCCCCGCACGGCGGCAAGAGCGCGCTCGCGACGTCAGTGCGGCGGCGGCGCGCCGGACTCGCGCAAGAGACGCAGCGTCAGAGCAACGGGCAAACCGACCACGTTGTCGTAACCGCCTTCCTCCAAGCGCGTCACGAAGCAGTCGGCGTGCTCCTGAATGGCGTAGCCGCCGGCCTTGTCGCGCCATTCTTCGGAGCGCACGTAGGCGTCGACCTCTTCGGCACGTATCGCGCGCATCGTGACCCAGGTGCGTTCGACGGCCGCGTGACGCACGAAGTCGGGCGTGCGCACGACGCACACGCCGGTGACGACCTGATGACGCGTCGTCGAGAGCGAACGCAGCATCGCGGCAGCCTCGGCGCCGTCTGCAGGCTTGCCGAGCAGGCGCCAGGCGCCGCTTCGATCGGCGACGGCGACGATCGTGTCGGCGCCGATCACCCACCACGCTTCGCGCGGCGAACGTTCCGCGCGGGGCCGCGCTGCGGCGAGCGCCTTGCGTGTGGCGAGCTCGAGCGCGGCCTGCGCGGGATCGGCGAACAGGTCGAGGTTCTCGTCGACCGGCACGGGACCGACCTCGAACTCCAAGCCCGCCGCCGCGAGCAAGGCGCTGCGCCGCGGCGAGGCCGAGGCCAACAGGATCGAGGTTGGGGCCAAACGCTGGGTCGCGCTCGGTTCAGCGCTTCTTCTTGGGCTTCTTCGCTGCCGCGCTCTTCTTCGACGCGGCCTTCTTGGCGTCGGCGGCTTTTTTCGCGTCCGCCTTCTTCTTCTCGTCCTGCTTGCGCTTCGCGTCCGCCTTCTTGGCCGCCTCGGCCTCGACGCGTGCACGTTCGCGCTCGTTGTCCTTGGCGCGCTTGGCCGCCTCGCCGGCCTTCAACTTGGCCAAGCGCTCGTCCTCGAGTTGGCGCTTCTTGGCCTCGCTCTTGGCGTGGCGCTCCGCGTCCTTCGCGCGCTTGGCGGAGATCAAGGCGTCCTTCTTGCGTTGGCGCTCGGTCTCGCGCGCGCGGCGGCCGTCTTCCTTCTTCTGGAGGATCGCCAAACGCACCGCTTCGCGAGCGCGCTGTTGCTCGAGGCGCTCTTGCTGGATCTTCCAGTCGCGGAAGGCCTTCTTGCCGAACTTGCAGTCGTCGACCAACACGCATTGGTGGCACAGCGGTTTGCGGGCGTCGCACCAACGCGTCGCGATCTCGCCGAACTTGACCGCGAACTCGAGCGTCGCGTCATCGGGCACGATCGGCTCGATCGCCGCGCGCGCCTTCTTCGGACTGGCTGTGCGCGAAACCAAGCCGATGCGGTCGAGCACGCGCATCAGCGCCGGCGTCACGGGCAACTCGTTGTTGCTGGCGACGTACAGCAGGTAGTGCGCCGTGCCCATGCCGATGAACGGCAGGATCGACACGAAGCGCTGCGTCGATTGCGGATCGTCGCGCAGGAACTCCAAGTCCATGCCGTGGGAGCGTTGGAAGACCTCGTGCAGGTAATCGCGCACGTCCGACGCGACGCGTGTGCCCTTGGCGCCGAGCGACAGGTGCCCGGCGATCTCCTGCGCTTGGCTGATGCGCAGTTCGTTCCAGTCTTCGAATGCGGCGCGCAGGCGCTTGATCGTGTCGCGCGCCTCGTCGTGCGTGAGCCGGCGACGCAGGATCGCGTACAGACCCTGCTCGAGCAGACTGACGTCGGCCAAGGGCTCCGGCAGCGGATGTTGCTGCGGAATCTTGGCCAGGAGCTTGGCGGTGAGGTCGGACTTCTTGGACACGCAAAAGCTCGCTGTGCGGGAGACGGAGATGCGCGTCGAGGGCTCGACACGCGCGATTCGAGTCGATGGCTCGACACGGGAAGATCGAGCGGAAAACTGCACGGCCGCGCAGGGGTACGCGGCCGTGGTGCATCCGAGGTCCGCAGTCGCACGCGGCGAACTGGGGACCCGAACGCGCAGGGCCTACCCCTGCTTCTTCTTCTCGACCACCTTGGGCTTGCGGCGGTGAGCGGGACGCGCGGCCTTGGCGGTGGCGCGCGCCTTCTTCACTTCGGCGCGACGCGCGGCGGTCGCGGTCTTCTTGCCGCGACCCGAGCGGTCGTTGGGCTTTTGCTTGGGCATGCCTTCGTAGATGCCCAGGCGGCGGAAGATCGAATGCACGGTCGCGCTCGGTTGAGCTCCGACCTTGATCCAGTACTGCGCGCGCTCCTTGTCGAACTGGAGCTGCTTCTCGGGGTTTGCGGCGCGCGGGTCGTAGAAGCCGAGCTTCTCGAGCGTTGCGCCGTCGCGCGGATTGCGCGGGTTGGCTACCGAGATGCGGTACGAGGGGAGGTTCTTGCGACCCTCGCGCTTCATGCGAATGACGACAGACATGAGTTCTGCAGATGCTCCAGTGGGCCCGGGCGAATTCGAAGGGCGCAGAGTGTAGTGCTGCGCAGCACAGGCGACAAGCGCGCGTTAGCGACGCTTCTTGCGCTTGTCCTTCTTGCGCTTGGAGGCGGACTGGCGCGTCGGCGAGCTGCCCATCGGGCGTTGCGGCAGGCCGAAGCCTCCCGGACCCGCGCCGCCCGGTCGCGCGCCGCCGCCGCCGAAAAGTCCTCCGAGCCCGCCGAGTCCGCCCAACCCTCCGAACAGTCCGCCGCCGTCGTCCTTGGGGGCCAAGGCGCCCCGCGGAGCAAGTTCCCCCGTCGGCGACATCGAGCGCAGCGAATCCTGCTTGGCCTTAGCGCCGAGCTTCGAGCCTAGGCCGAGCTTGTTCATCTCCTTCATCATGCGCTTCATGCCCGCGTGGGCCTTGAGCAGCTCCCCCACGGCGTTGGGGTCTTGCCCGGCGCCGCGCGCGATGCGCCGCCGGCGCGACATGTCGATCACGTCGGGCCGCAGTCGCTCACGGCGCGTCATCGACGTGAACAAGGCCTCCATGCGCGTGAAGCGTTTGTCGTCGACGAGTTGATCGAGGTCGCCCAACTGGCTCATGCCGGGCAACATCCCGAGCACCTTCTTGAGCGGTCCCAGACGCTTGATCATGCGCAACTGCTCGAGCATGTCCTCGAGCGTGAAGTCGCCCATGACCATCTTCTCGAAGGAGGCCTGGGCCTCCTCCTCGGAGATGTTCTTCTGCGCCGTCTCGACCAGGCCGACGACGTCGCCCATGCCGAGGATGCGCCCGGCCATGCGCTGCGGATGGAAGCTGTCGAGGTCGTCGAGCTTCTCGCCGATGCCCGCGAACAAGAT
>CAYHRR010000147.1:0-8268 GCA_964358875.1 uncultured Planctomycetaceae bacterium
TTGCGCGAGGTGTAGATCTCGTCGCCGAAGGGGTCCGGGGGGAACGCCTCGCTGACTGCCGCGAGCTGAAGTGTCCGCGCGTCCCAGAAGGCGACTTCGCCGTTCTTCAGACCCGCTGCGATCCCGCGGCCTCGCGGATCGAAATCGACGGCGCCTACTCCGTCATGCGCTTCGATGGTCGCAACCGTCACCTTCGGGTCGTGGCCGTCGAGCAACTGGATTCGATCGCCCTTCCACGTAGCGATCCGCGATCCGTCATTGCTCCACGCGAGCGGTAGTTCGAGGAATCCACGGACGTCTTCGGCGAACGCGTGTGCGGAGCCGTCTTGGAGATCGCACACCGTCGCGCCGCGATTGCCGAGCGCTGCGAGCACGCGAGAGCCCGTAGGGTCGAACCGCAGGAACTCGCCGTCGCACCAAGACGCTTCGGCTTCCGTCGGTCGAAGATTCGCGACGACTTTCGGTTCGTCCTTGGTTCCGATCGTCCAGACGTACACGCGTCCGCTCCACGTCAGCGCGGCTGCCAGCCTGCCCTCGGGCTGAATCGCGACGTCCATCACATCGCTGTCGAGCGAACGCTCGTGTTCCGCTTCGAGACCGGAACGCGCGTCGAGGACGGCGACATCACCGCGTGACAGTGCGATGACGACGCGTTCACCTCGTCGGTCGATGTCGGCATCGTGCGTCCATGAACATGGGCGCTCCTCATAGATCCTCGACCACGCGTGCTGTTCCCAGGTGCCGACGCGCGCGAGCATTTCGTCGAGCAGCTTCGCAAAGCGCTCGTCACCGCGAAGCGCTGCGAGATCCTCGTCCCACGCCGCGAGCTTCGCGTCGGCGTAGCCCCATTCGGCGGCGCGCGCGAGCCAAGTGAACGCCGCGTCCTTGTCGCCCGACTTCGCGAACGCGCACGCGAGGCCGTACGCGACCGTCGCGTTCTTCGGCGCGAGTTCGAGGCACTTCTCGAAACTTGCGCGCGCTTCAGCGGGTTTGCCCGCGACGAGCGCTCGATCCGCTTCGCGGTGAGCGTGCACGTACGCGGCGACGTCGACCTCGATCGATGTTTGCGCACACGTCAACAACAAGGTCGCGAGCATTCGGGTCTCCCTCCGCGCGCGAATTGCGCGAGGCCGAATGCTACCGCGTCGATCCGCGTCGACCATCCGCTCCGCCGATCGACAACGTTTGCATGGGCCTCGATCGACTCGACGCGATGGTCGCGGAAGCTCGCAAGAGTTCGCGCGCGAAGGCGAAGAAGCGCTGAGGCGCCCGCGCGCGCGAACCGAAAGTGCGTGCGCTCACTGTCAGGGACAGATCGACAAGCGCAACGCGTCGGTCAAGCCCGTCGAGAAGGGGAGCGAGGCCGGGTCGCGGTACCAGCATTGCGCGAACAGCGTGTCGCCGGCGACGACGCCGTTGGCGGCCATGTAGGCGTGCGTGAAGGCGAAGCTGTACACGCCGCTGCAGTCATCGGGCGGCGGATTGCCTGCCGAGTTCATCAACGGTCCGCGGATGCTCGGTTGCGCGACGCACTTCGTTCCACCTTGGAAGGGCAGCGCCGTCGCGTTGCGGCTCCACAGCACGAGGCCGCTCTGACGATTGATCACGTTCGTCGCGCGGATCACGAAGTCGTCCGGGCCTGAGAGCCGCGCCGTGCCGCTGAACCCGATCGCCGGAACACAGCCTTGGCTGTTCGTCTTCGCGGTGCAGAACACGACCGGCACTGGGCACCAATTCGGATCGAAGGGCAACGCGCCCATGTCCGCGCGCGTGCCGTCGGGGTCGAGCGCGCTCGACGGATCTCCGGCATCGATGCAGATCGAATTCGGCTTCAGGTGGAAGTCGAAGGCGAGCGCGTCCCACACGCGCGGATCGCTCGCCAAGTTGCCCGTGCCCGGCCATCCGCCGCCGATGTCGCTGTAGTTCGCGTTCAGCGAGCCGCCGATCGAGGCCAGTTCCTGCGGCGTGTTGCTCCACACGATCGAGTTGCGCAGCGAGCTCGTGAAGTGCTCTTCGAACACGCCGCCGCCTTGCACGCTCGCGCTGTTGCCCCACAAGGTGCAGCGCTCGAGCGAGCAACCATCGGCCGCGCCGCCTCCGGACTGCGCTTGGTTGTCGTGGATCACGCAGCTTTCCGCCGCCACGCGATTCAATCCACCGCCGCGGCCTTCGAAGGGCGGGCCCCAACAGTCGAGCCCGACCGCGCGGTTGAAGCGCACCACACTCGCGAGCGCGCTGCCGCGGTACAGACCACCGCCCGCGATCTCGGCTCGGTTGCCGTCGACGAGGCCGCCGCTCACCGTGCAGTCCGATGCGCCGCCGCCGCGCGTCGCGCGATTTTGGAGCAACGAGCAATCGACGAGCGTCGCCAGCATCGCGCCACCGCCGCGACCGTCGTCGGTCGAGCAGTCGGATTGGAAGGCGACGTTGCCGGTAAACGTGCAAGTGACGTAGGTGCCTCCGTAAGCGCCGCCGCCCGCTCCGCCCTCGTCCATGCAACCACCGGCGGAGTTGTTCGCCAGCGTGCAGGCGACGGCTTGCAGCGCTCCGCACGGATCATGGAGGCCGCCGCCGAATTGCGCGAAGTTGCCGCGCACCTCGCAGCCTTGCAGTTGCGCCGGTCCGCTCACGCCGCCGCCGCTCGAGACCGAAGTGTTGAAGGAAATCTCGACGTCATTCAGCGCGAGCGTCGAGTCGCAGCTCGCGTACACGCCGCCGCCGCTGCCCGAGTAGCACTGCGTGGTGCGGTTCTGCGTCACGACGCCGCCCTCGATCGTCACGTTGCTCGAGTCGACGTAGATCCCGACTCCGTAGCCGCTCGCGAGGCGATTCGAGCCGACGTGCGTCGCGCTCAAGCGCACTTCGTTGCAGTCGAACAGCGCCAAGCCTCCGCCGAGCGCGCTCGACGACGTCCACTTCGCCTCGGCTCGATTGGAATCGAGCGTGCACTGATCGAAGGTCGTGTAGGTGCTGCGCACGAACACGCCGCCGCCGTCGCCGGCCACGTTGGCGTCGATGTTGCACAGACCGAAGGCGATGCCCGCGCAGCCGACGATGTACACGCCGCCGCCTTCGCCGTAGCCCTGCGCGTCGAGCGCGCTGTTGTTCGTGATCGTGCAGCGCGTCAAGTCGCACGCGCTGCCGCGCAAGTACACGCCGCCGCCGCGCGCCGCGCTGTTGTTCGTGATGACGCAGTTCTCGAAGTTCGGCGTCGTGTCGACGCAGTACACGCCGCCGCCGCAGGTCACGCCGCCGTCGAGCGTGCCGCTGCCGTTGCGCAACGTGAAACCGTCGAGCGTCGCTTGCACCGTTCCCGGGCGGAAGGTCACGACGCTGCCGCCGTAATTCGCGTCGACGATCGTCGCGAGTGCGCCCGCTGTGCTGTGCACGCGCACCGATTTGTGCGCGAATTCGAGGCGCTCGAAGTACGTGCCCGGCGCGACGCTGACGTCGTCGGTGTAGCCGGTCGTCGGATGCGCGAGTGCGTCTTGGATGTGCGCGAAGGGATGCTCGAGCGTGCCGAGGAACGGCGGCGTCGCGTTCACGTCGACGTAGTGCGTCGTGTTCCAAGTCGTCTCGCCGAAGTAGCCGTACACCACGCCTTCGTCCGCTTCTCCCGCGTCTTGGTGCCACGCGCCCGCGACGATCTCTCCCGAGCCGTCGCCCTGGATGTCGCCGATCCCGGCGACCGCGAAGCCCAACTCGCCGTTCGCTTGGTCGCCCGAATAGACGATGTCGGGCGTGCTCGACAATCCGCCGAGTGAGCCGAAGTAGACGAACACCGCGCCGCTGTCGGTTTGACCGGCGTCGTAGTAGCGCGCTCCGATGACGATGTCGGCGAACACGTCGTCGTTGACGAAGCCCGCCGAAGCGACCGACCAGCCGAACAACGAGTACCACGGTCCGTAGCTGCTCCAACTTGCCGCCGTCGACAAGCCCGTCGCGGAGCCGCTGAAGAGTTGCACGCGACCCTCGTCGGCTTGAGGGTGATCGAAGCGTGCCGCGCCGACGAGCACGTCGTCGAAACCATCGGCGTCGACATCGCCCGCTCCGGCGATCGCGCTGCCCATCTGCGCGCCGCTCTGGTTGCTCTCGAGGCTCCACGAGGCGCTCGAGCTCAGTCCGCTCGGCGAGCCGCGGTACAGGTACACGCGACCTTCGTCGACCTCGCCGCCGTCCCAACCGCTCGCCGCGACGAGCACGTCGTCGAAGCCGTCGCCGTCGACGTCTCCGGCTCCCGCAACGCGCGCGCCGTACTGCGATTTCATGCGATCGGCCTCACCGGTCCAGCTCGGGTTCGTCGCCAAACCGCCGGCTCCGCCGAGATACAGGTAGGCCATGCCTTCGTCGGTCGAGCCGTGGTCGCACAGCGGCGCTCCTACGATCACGTCGTCGTAGCCGTCGCCGTTGACGTCGCCCGCACCGGCGACGCTCTTGCCGAACTGCTCGTACATCTGGCCGTGAGCAACGCTCCACGCCGGCGTTGCGGCGGGTCCGTTCGCGGAACCGAGGTACAGGTACACGCGTCCCGTTTCGTTGGACCAGCCGGGCGCTCCGACGAGCACGTCGCTGAAGCCGTCGCCGTTGACGTCGGCGCTCGCGACGGAGGTTCCGAAATCGCCGCGCGCGTCGTAGCCCGGCACGAACCAACTCGGACTCGACGGCAAGCCGTTGTCCGAGCCGAAGTACACGTAGGCAGCCCCGCTCTCTTCGTCGACGCCGTCGAAGTCGCGCGCGCCGACGATCACGTCGGCCAGGCCGTCTCCGTTGACGTCACCGGCGGCAGCGAGCGCGTAGCCGAACACGGCCTGGGCCTGATTGCCCTCGGCCGACCAGCTCGAACCGGATTGCGCGCGTGCGTGGTCGACGAGCGCGAAGGAGCCGGCGAGACACACGGACGCAACAAGCGCTGCACGCATGATCTTCCTCCAGGCGGCGAGGCCGCGTTGGGGCGTAGCGCGATGCGTCGGGTCGAGCTCGGCGCCTCACCCCGGACGAAGCGACGCTAGGCGCGTGGCGCGCTCGATGTCAGTAGACGTAGAGGGTAATTCGGGCCGCGAAGGTGCGCGCCGCAGCGCAGACATGGCGGCGTGCGCTCGCCCTGCGAGGTCACGCGCTCATCACGTACTGCTTGCGCGTGATCGTGATCGAGCCGGCGACCAGCGCGACCAGCGTCACGACGAGCACCGTCGTCACCACTTCCTGCGGCGTGGCGTAGGTCTGCATCGCGATGCCTTCGACTTCGCTCCACACCTCGGGATGGTGCGAGAGCAGGTAGCTGCGCAGGTAGTACTGCACCGTCCAGGTGTGACTGACGCCGGGTAAGTTGGCGAGCAGGACTTCGATCGCGCCGACGAAGGCTAGGCCGATGATCATCGGGTGCTTGAAGTACGTGCTCAACGCGGCGATCACGGCCGAATACGCGGTGACACCGAGCAACGCTGCGACGAGCACCGAAAGGAACAACCCCTCGGGCAATTCGCTGCCCGGCATCGCGTCGACCAAGGCCTGCGCCGGGCGGTGATCGAACACACGCGTGCGCGCCTCCTGACCATGATGCGCCGGAATCTCGATCGTCGTCGGCTTGGACGGCACGAAGGTCGGAGCGTGGTGCTCGACCGCGAACTTCAGCGCACCGACGCTCGCGCCGATCGGCACGATCAGGATCGTCAAGGTCGCGAGCCAACGCCCGAGCAAAATCGACGCGCGCGGAATCGGGCGCGTCAGCAAGTACGTGATCGTGCGGTCGTCGAGCTCTTCCGAGACCACGGCCGAACCCGCGATGATCGCTGCGAGCGGCACGAGCAGTTGCAGCACGAGGTAGCCGCTGGGGAGCAGGAACACCTCGATCGGCCAGGGATGGCCGCTCCCGCGCGCGAGCATCACCCAGGCGATCGCGGGCGGCAGCAGGCAGCCCAACGCGATGACGAGCATGCGCTTGGTGAGCAACGTGCGCACGAGGTACGTGCGCCAGAAGAACAGCGTGACGCGCAGCAGTGTCATCATCCGACCAAGTAATCGAAGCCGGCCTCGAGGTTGGCGTCGTGGCTCTCGACGCCGGTGACACCGACCTTTTCGCGCGCCGCGATCGTCGTGAAGTCGGCGAAGAAGCGCTCGACGTCGCTGGTCTCGACACTGAGCCGGCCGTCGCTTCCGAGCTTGACCGACGACACGAGCTCGAGCGCGACCACCGCTTGCGCCAAGCGGCGTGTGTCGCGCGCGCGGATCTCGACCTGCCGCGGATGGCGCGAAAGCAACTTGCGCACTTCGCCGACGGTGCCTTGCGCGAGCAGACGTCCGCGGTGGAACAACACGATGTTCGGCGTCAGCGTCTCGACTTCGTGCAACACGTGGCTCGACAGCAGCACGTTGACGCCGGAGCGACCGAGCTCCGCGAACAGTTGCTGCATCTCGGCGCGCCCGACCGGATCGAGACCGTTGAGCGGTTCATCGGCGACGAACAGCTCCGGTTCGTGCGCGATGGCCTGCGCGATCTTCGTGCGTTGGCGCATGCCTTTCGAGTAACCGCCGGTGCGCCGCGAACGCGCGTCGGTGATGCCGACGCGATCGAGCGCCGTGTGCGCGCGCCGCTTGGCCTCGCTCGCGTCGAAGCCGTGCAAGCGCATCAGGAACACGACGACCTCCAGGCCGGTCATGTCGTCCCACAGCGCTTCTTGCTGCGGACAGAAACCGACGCGCCGGAAGTACTCGGCGTTCGCGAAAGGCGCATGGTCGAGCACGCGAATCGTGCCGCGCGAAGGTTTGATCTCTCCGGCGACGAGCTTGAGGAACGTGCTCTTGCCCGCGCCGTTGGGACCGACGAGGCCCGTGACGCCGCGCGGAATGGTCAGGCTCAATTCCGAAATGCCGACGACCTCGCCGTACCAACGACCGACGGCGTCGGCGACGACGAGCGCGCTCACGCGACGACTTCCATGCGCTTCAAGCGCGACGCGATGACGATGGCGGCGGCGAGCGCGATGCCGCCGAGCACGGCCGCCGACCACCACGGGTTCCAATCGAAGCGCGGGTCGTTGTCGGACAACATCCACTCGATCAGGCGCCGAAAATTGCGCATCACGCCGATGATCGCGAAGTTCTTGTCGCGCTGCAGTTGCCAGAGCACCCCCCCGAGCGCGTCGAGACCCAGGACGAAGCCGAACACGCCGGCGAGCGCGTAGGTCTTGCGCGACGAGACGCTCGAAATCGCCAGCACGATCAGCGACATCACGGCGACGTTGATCACCGAATAGCCGAGCGCGCCGAGCACCACGTCCCACTTTTCGATCAGGAACGAATACTCCGGCGACGAGAACACGGCGACGGTGCAGATCAGCAGGATCGGCAAGATCACTGCGAAAGCGCCGAAGGTGAAGGCCGTCGCGAAGTGCGCCAGGAAATAGTCGAGGCGCGTCAACGGCCGCGAGAAGTACAGGAGGTGCGCGCCGGCGCGCCGGTCCTCGCAAATCTGCCCGGCGCCGTACCAGGCGATCATCACCAGCGCGAACAGGCTGCTGACGGTCGCGAAGGTGATGATCTGCTTGTGCACCGCGAGCATCTGTCCGATCGCCGCGCCGGCGAATGCACCGAGCGGCGATCCGGTCAGCGGCGAGTCGCCGCCCTGCTCGACGGTGAACTTGGTGTAGACGACGAACGAGAAGATGATCGCCGAGATCCAAGGCGGCACGAGCGTCAAGAGCAGCGGCAACTTGCGCTTCAAGTTCTGGCGCACGCGTGAGCGGTACAGCGGCCAGAACGCCGGCCGCGCGGGCGCCAGAGTGCCCGTGAAGGGGCGGTAGATCTCGGTGTGCGTCGTCGCGTTCACGTCGCCGCTCCCTGCGCGTCGCGCAGCACTTGCAAGAACACCTGATCGAGCGAGGCGCGGATCAACTCGACGCCTTCGACGCGCACGCCGGCGCGCGCGGCGAGCACCAGCAGCGCGTCGGAGTCGTCGTCGCGCGCAGCGACGAGGAACGCGCCGTCGGGATCGCGCTCGAAGCTCAAACCATCGACGGCCAAAGCGTCGGCGAAGGCGCTCGCGTCGCCGCCGATGCGTACGCGCACCGAGCGACCGTCGGCGCGCGTCAATTCCGCGATCGAGCCGCTCTTCACCGCGCGGCCTTGGTGCAACACGACGACGTGATCGCAGGTGCGCTCGACGTCCGGCAGCAAGTGCGAGCACAGGATGATGTTCTTCTTCTGCGCGTGGCCGAGGTCGCCGATCAGCTCGAGCATGTGGCGCCGTCCCTTGGGATCGAGCCCGTTGGT
>CAYHRR010000148.1:0-8177 GCA_964358875.1 uncultured Planctomycetaceae bacterium
GGGCTACGTCGCACTCGCGCTCGGCATGGTCGGCGACGGCGGCTCGGTGGCGCGGCTGCGCAAGCTCGTCGACGCGTCGACCGCGCAAGCGGAGCTGCTCGATCCGGCGCTGACCGCCTTGGTGCTGCTCGGCGACGACGGCGCGATCGTGCACGCCGCGGACCTGCTCGAGGACTCCGCGAGTGCGACCTCGCGCACGGCGTTGGCGACGGCGCTCGGTCGCCTGGGCGACGCGCGCGCGCTCACCGCGCTCGTGCGCTACTTCGACCAACGCGCCTTCGGAGCGGCCGAACGCGCCACGGCGCTGACGGCCATCGGCGCCTGTTGCGACCGCGCGCTGTTGCGCTGGAATGCGCCGCTCGCCGGCATCGCCAACACCCAGGGCGAGCCGTCGGCGTTGACCGATCGCCTGCGCGTGAACGGCGTGCTCGATCTCGAGTGAGTCCTCGAACGCGATGTCGGCGCACGTGACATCGAGTTACGCGGCGGTAGCGCGGCCAAGGTCCGCGACCCGGCGGAGCGTGCGCAGAGCTTGAGGGCACGGTCGTTGCGTTCGCGAGCGCGCCCCCAACCTGCCAAGGCTCGATCGGCATGAAGCAACTCCTCACGGTCTTGATCGCGTCTGTCGCCGCAGCGTTTTCGCAAGCCGCACCCCACGGCGGAACCTACCGCGGACCCTCGGACTCGACGGCGCCGGGCGGCGGTTCCGGCGGCTCGAGCAGCGGCGCGACCGGCGGCACGAGCACGCCGAGCACCGGCGGCGCCACGGCTCCGGGGAGCCCCGCGAGCGGCGGATCGAACACCGGCGGCTCGACCGTGACCGGCACCACGACGACGTCGTCGTCGAGCGCGCCGACGATCGGCCCCGACGTCACGCGCTGGCAAACCTGGTGGGGCTTCAACAAGGACAGCTACCTCGACGTGAAGGCGCGCGTGCATTTCTCGGACGTGCTCGCGGGCAGCGACGAGAGCTTTCTCGGCGGCAAGCGCCTGCCGCTGACGCGCGATGACTTGCGTCCGTCGCCCGAGTCCGTGCGCAAGGTGATCGTGCCGGCGTTGCTCGAGGCGCTGCGCAAGGAGTCGTCGAACGACATCTTGAGCGGTGCGCTGATCGCGCTGGCGAAGATCGGCGACGCGCCGGGCGAAGCGCAGATCGGGCACGCGCTCGCGCCGTTCCTCGCCGACGCGAATCAAGAGTTGGCCGAGACCGCAGCGGTGTCGCTCGGCATCCTCGGCAACGAAGCCGACATCGCTCTGCTGCGCGCGCTGCTCTTCGGCGACGTCGAGAGCGTGAAGGCGAACGGCGTGCCGCAGCTCAGCGCGATTTCGGAACGCACGCGTGCCTTTGCTGCCTACGGGCTCGGCCTGGTCGGCGCGCGCGCCGGTGACAGCGCGCGCGCGCGCATCGTCGACGCGCTGATCGCCTGGATGCAGCGCAACGAAGCGGCGCAGCGTCAGAGCGAGATTCCCGTCGGTTGCACGATCGCGCTCGGCCTCGTCGGCTTGCCGCTCGACCCCTTGGCTGCGCAGTTGCCCGACGACGAGCCGGTCGTGCGTCCTGCGCTCGTGCTCTCGCGCGAACAGCAGCTCGCCTGGATGCTCGCCACGCTGAACAATCGCGAGCAACCGAACGTGCTGCGCGCCCACGCAACGACTTCGATCGCGCGCTTGTTGCGCGGTGTGCCGAGCGGGCATTGGTTGCGCGAACGCGCGGTGCGCGAGTTGAGCGCGCGACTGACGAAGCGAGTCGACGAGAACACGACCGTGCGTCTGAGTTGCGTGCTCGCGCTCGGAGCGATCGGCGACTGCGACGGCGACGCGCTCGATGTCCGCATCCGCACGACGCTGAGTGAAGTGCGCGACGAGTTGCGCGATCCGCTGCTCGGTCAGTTCGCGCTCGTCGCCTTGGCGCAGTCGGGCGGTCGCGCGGGCGCAGGCGTCGAACCGTTCGCCGCGCTCGGTCAGAAGAACTCGCCGCGCAGCGTGCTGCTCGAGCAGTTGGGCAAGGGTTCGAGCGCGACTCGCTGTTGGGCGGCGCTGGCGCTCGGCGTGTTGGAGCACTCGTTGTCCGTGGCGCAGCAGCCCGTGTCGAGCGACGTCACCGCCGCCTTGCGCGCGGCCCTCGCCGACGCGCGCGCTCCCGACGAGGTCGGCGCGTTCGCGATTGCACTCGGCATCGCCGCCGATCCCGGCGCGCAGGCCCTGTTGCGCGTGAAGCTCGACGAAACCGCCGACCACGATGCGCGTGGCTACGTCGCCGTCGCGCTCGGATTGCTCGGCGATGCGGCGTCGATCACACGCATCGAGGAAATCGTCGCCGGCTCGCGCTTCCAGCCGGAATTGCTGCGTCAAGCCGCGCTCGCCTTGGGCTTGCTCGGCGACAAGAACGTCGTGCCGCAGCTCGTCACCATGCTGTCCGGCGCCTCGAGCCTTTCATCTCAAGCCGCGATCGCATCGGCGCTCGGTTTGATCGGCGACGCGCGTTCGATCGACCCCTTGATCGCGATGCTCGCCGATAAAGCCACGAAGAGCGACCTCGCGCGCGCCTTCGCCGCCGTCGCGCTCGGCATCTGCGCCGACAAGGAGGACTTGCCTTGGAACGCGAAGGTCTCGTCGGGAGTGAACTACCGCGCCAACACCGCGACCTTGTATTCGCCCGACACGGGCACGGGCATCCTCGACATTTTGTGAGAGCGCAGCGGCTCGCTGCAGGCGAGTCGGTCGATTGGAACGCGACTCACGCGCGCCGGTCCGCTCGGGATCGACGCGCGTCGTGTTTCGCGCGCGCCACGTGATGGGTGGCAATCGACACAGAATCGCGCGAGCTACCTCGCGCAACAGCCCGTAGAGCGTGCGCGCTGCTCGGCACGTGCATTGCCTTTGGAAGAACGGACTTCGTGGGCCGGATCACTTCCAAACGAGGCACGTGGGATGAGAGTTTTTTCGAGAGTGACGTGGTGGATGACGACTTGCATCGTCGCTGCGAGCATTTGCGCTGCGCACGGCGGAACCTACGCAGGTCCGGGTGACACGGTTCCCGCCGGCGGCCACGGAGGCACGGGCGGGACTCCGACGACGCCTGGATCCGGCGGCGGTCAACCAGGCCTTCCGGGCAACGGCAATCCGCTCGGTCCGAACACGCCCGCCGGCGGTCAGCCGCTCGGTCCGCCGACTCCGGGCGGCGCTGGTGGTCGCGGCCCAGGGACTCCCGACGGCGCCGGTGAACCGGATCTCACGCGCTGGCAGTTCTGGTGGGAGCTCAACAAGGAACCGTTCCTCGACCTGCGCGCGCACCTGCGCGCCGCCGCGCCGATGACCGATTCCGACCAGATCTTCGTCGGTCGCGGTGCGGTCGACGCGCGCGACGACCTGCGCGTTTCCGCCGAAAAAGTGCGCAACGTCGTCGTTCCCGCGCTGCTCGCCGCGCTCGCCGACAAGTCTTCGAACGACGTCGTCACGGGCGCGATGCTCGCCTTGGCGCGCATCGGCGATCAGAACGACGAAAGCGGCACGTCGCAAATCGCGCTCGCGCTGCGGCCGTTCCTGATGGACAACAATCAGGAGATCGCTGAGACGACCGCGCTCGCGCTGGGCGTGCTCGGCAACGCTGCGAGCGTCGACGTGCTCTCGCAGCTGTTGGCGAGCGACCGCGCGGCACTCGCCGATCTCGATCTGCACTTCACGAGCGCCGTGCCGGAGCGCACGCGCGCATTCGCAGCCTACGCGCTCGGTTTGATCGGGCGCACGGCCGGTGAAACGACGCGCGCGACGATCGTCGCAGCGTTGACGCGCGTGCTGACGAATCCCGACGCGGATCTGCGTCGGCGCGACGTGCCGGTCGCGTGCGTCTTGTCGCTCGGCCTCACGCCCTTGGCGAGCGATCCGTTGTTCCCGGCGCTCGCCGATGACGCCGCGCCTCCGCGCTCGATGCGCGCGGTATCGCGTGAGGCGCAGGTGGTGCTGTTGCTCGGCCTGCTCGAAAATCCGCGCGGCGAAGCACTGTTGCGCGCCCACGTGCCGCGTTCCGTCGCGGCGCTCGTCGCCGACCTTCCGAGCGAGCACTGGCTGAAGCGCCGCGTCGCTCGCGCCTTGATCGTCGCGTTGAGCGAATTCTCCGGGGAAAAGGTGTACGTCCAACAGGCGGCGGCACTCGCGCTCGGGCAGGTAGGCGACTGCGACGACGACGAAATCGACGCGCTGATCCGCACGACGTTGATGAGCGTGCCGAGCAACGTCGAGGACGTTCAAACGCGGCGCTTCGCCTTGATGGCGCTCGCGCAGGTCGGTGGCCGTGCAGGACGCGGTGGTTTCAGCGCGCTCGACGGCAAGAAGGGCGTGCGCAGTTTCCTCGCCGAGCGTCTCTCCAAGGGCGGCGCCAACGAACGCTGCTGGGCCGCCTTGGCTCTCGGCGTGCTCGAGAACGAACTGATCGAGGCACGTGGGCCGACGTCGAGCGATGTGCGCGAGACGCTCGTGCTCCACTTGAACGCAATGCGTTCGGGCGACGACGTCGGCGCGGCGGCGATCGCCGTCGGCCTCGCACGTGTGCGCGGCGCGCGCGACGTGTTGATCGAGAAGCTCGACAAGATTTCCGAAGACGATGCGCGCGGCTACGTCGCGCTCGGTCTGGGCTTGATCGGGGACGAAGGTGCCGTCGCACCCATCCAAGAAGTCGTCGCCAAGTCGCGCTTCCATCCGGATCTGTTGCGCCAAACGGCGATCGCGCTCGGACTGCTCGGCGATCGCCGAGCGGTCGACGGATTGATCGACATGTTGGCGACTTCCAACAGCGCGGCTTCGCAAGCGGCGGTCGCGGCAGCGCTCGGACAAATCGGCAACGCGCACTCGGTCGATCCGTTGGTCGCGATGCTCGCCGACCGGCAAAAGACCGGGCTTTCGCGAGGTTTCGCAGCTGCGGCGCTCGGGCTCGTCGCGGACAAGGAAGAGCTGACCTGGCGCGCCGCGCTCTCGGTGAATCTCGACTACCGCGCGAACACGGAGACGTTGACGACGCCCAAGGACGGCACGGGCATCCTCGACATCCTGTGAGCGAGCGCGTGACGTGAAAGCGAGGCCGTCGGAGTCGCACTCCGGCGGCCTCTCGCATCTCGGCCTGACGGCGGTACGCTCCGCGCCATGTTGAGATTGCTGCGTTCGAAACGCCTGTTGATCGGAGTCGTGCACTTGCCGGCGACACCCGGAGCGCCGCGCTTCGCCGGAGATCGCAGCGCGATCGCGCGGCGCGCCGTGGACGACGCGCGCATGCTCGTGGGCGGCGGCTGCGACGCTGTGATCGTCGAGAACTTCGGCGACGTGCCGTTTTTCGCGCACAGCGTTCCGCCCGAGACGATCGCAGCGCTGGCGCTCGCCGTCGCGGCGGTGGTCGAAGCTGTCGGCGACGTGCCGGTCGGCGTCAACGTGCTGCGCAACGACGCGCGCGCTGCGCTCGGCATTTGCGCGGCGACCGGAGCGCGCTTCGTGCGCATCAACGTGCACGTCGGCGCGGCGGTGACCGACCAAGGTCTGATCGAAGGCGACGCGGCGACGACATTGCGCGAGCGCCAGCGCTTGTGCCCCGGCGTCGCGTTGCTCTGCGATGTTCATGTGAAGCACGCGGCGCCGCTCGGCGGCGGTTCGATCGAGTCGGCGGCGCGCGACACGCTGCTGCGCGGGTTGGCCGATGCCTTGATCGTCAGCGGCGTCGCGACAGGCAGCGCGCCCGATGTCGCGCGGCTCGTCGCCGTTCGCAAGGCCGTGCCTGGAGCTCCGCTGCTGATCGGCTCCGGCCTCGCTGAGACCAACGCGCGCAAATTGCTCGCCCATTGCAACGGGGCGATCGTGGGAACGTCACTGAAGCGCGGAGGCGAGGTAGGTCAACCCGTCGAAGCCGTGCGCGTCGTGCGCATGCGCAAGCTGTTCGACAAGCTCGCGAGTCGCGCCAAATGAGCCTGGAACAACACAAAACGCAGTCACCGACCGTGCTGCGCTTCGCGGTGATCACGATCAGCGACACGCGCGATGCGGCGAGCGACAAGGGCGGCGCGTTGCTCGTCGAAGTGCTGCAGGCCGCCGGCCACGTGGTCGCGCGGCGCGAACTCGTCAAGGACGAACGCAAGGCGATCGAGATCGCGGTGCGCAGCGCGGTCACCGACGCGAACGTCGATCTCGTGCTCACGACCGGCGGCACCGGCATCGCGCCGCGCGACGTGACCTACGACACGCTGAAAAGCATCTTGGACAGCGAGATTCCAGGCTTCGGCGAGCTGTTCCGTTGGCTGTCGTTCCGCGAGATCGGCAGCGCCACGATGCTCTCGCGCGCACTCGGCGGCTTGTTGCACGGCAAGGTCGTGCTCGCGCTGCCGGGCTCGCCGAAAGCGTTGAAGCTCGCCATGGACGAGATCGTGTTGAAGGAAGCGGGCCATCTCGTCTCGCAGTCGCGCGGACCGCTCGCGCCGTAACTTGCGCAGCAAACGTACATGGCCAAGAAACCCGAGTCTCACGCAGCGCACGCTCACTCGCACGGCGATCCGGTCGTGTGGGATCCCGAGGCGACGCGCGCGCGGCGAGGCAAGTGGCTGTTGCGTGTCGGCGCGTTGCTCGCTGTCGTCGGCGCGGCGTTGTGGTGGTACGGCCGCGATCGCACGCCGAAGACGCCGCGCGTCGTCGACGTCGAGCAGGAGTTGAAGCGCGCGAATCAACTGATCGTGGCGAAGCGCGCCGGTGAGGCCGAGGTGATCTTGCGCGAGCTCGTCGAGGAGCAGAAAGGCGAGCCGAACGCGTTGATGAGCCTCGCGACGGCCTTGTACGAACAAGGGAAGTTCCTCGATGCGCTCGCGGTCGCCAAGAGCGCGCTGCTCACCGCGCCGAACGATGCGCGCGTGCACTGCGAAGTCGCGGTGTGCCAGCTCGCGCTCGAACATCCCATGGACGCGCTCGAATCCGTGGACAAGGCGCTCGCGAACGATCCGAGCAGCGCGCAGGCCTACTTCGTCCGCAGTCGCGCGTTGCTCGCGCTCGGCAAGAACGACGAGGCCGTCGCGCCGTTGGTGCGCGCCTCGACGCTCGCGCCGAACGAGGCTTCGTACGTCACGCAACTTGCGCAGCAGTACATCGCGCTGGGTCGCCTTCAGGAGGCGCGCGCGCAGACCGAGAAGCTCGCGTCGCTCTTGCCCGAGCGTTGGGAGCCCTTGGCCGATCTACACCGCATCTGCTTGCAGCTCGGCGACGAGGCCGGCGCGCAGAGCGCGCTGTCGCGCGCCGTCGCGCTCGCGCCGCAAGCCTCGGACGTCGTCAAGCTCAAGCTCGAGTTCGAACAGCGCGCGCGCAAGTGACGCGCGAAACGATGAGCACGCTCGCCGCAATCGCGCTCACGCTTGTCGCGCAAGCTGCGTCGCAGCCGAAGGGCGTCGGCTGGGAACACGTGCTCGTGCGGCATGAGACGTTCGAGGACTTCTATGCGGAGGGCCGAGCGATGGGCGACGGCGCCGCCGTTGATCTCACCGGGCTCAAACTCCACGTCGATGCGTACAAGCAAGGGTGGTTGGACACTGCTTGCCTCCCGCCATTCGAACGCGCGTCGTTCGAGAGCGACGAGATCGAAGTCCAGGAGGGTTTCGACGAGTTGCTTCCGTCGTGGAATGCGGAGTGCGCATCCAACGTCGGCTTTCGCGTTGACGTGCGCGTTGCCGCGGAAGGAATGTGGTCGCCGTGGTTGGAGATCGGCTATTGGGGCGCTCCGTTGCCGACGCGCTTCACGGAGGAGAACTCCACCCCTTCGTTGGACGACGTGAGCGTTTCCATCGACGTGCTCGAGTGCAAGCGGCGCTGCAACCGCGCGCAGTACCGAATTCGTGCGACCGCGGATGAGAAGGACAGCGGCGACGTGCGCTTCCGCCGCGTCACGCTCTGCTTCAGTCGCAAGGTCGACGCACACGCGACGAAGCCGTTCACCGTTCCTCACGAAGCGATCAAGCGCATCGACGTGCCGTACCGCAGTCAACGCGTCGAGCCTTCCGAGATCTCCGGCCGCATCTGTTCGCCGACTTCCGTCGCGATGGTGCTCGGCTACCGCGGCGTCGAACTGCCGACCGCGCAAGTTGCCGAGCGGCTCTTCGACGCCGAACACGACATCTACGGCAATTGGAATCGCGCCGTGCAAGGCGCGTTCAGCCTCGGCG
>CAYHRR010000149.1:0-8165 GCA_964358875.1 uncultured Planctomycetaceae bacterium
GAGCGCGCGCGACCCAGCATCCAGAGATGCCAGAGCGGGCCCGCGCGCGCGTGCTTGCGCGACAGGTGACGCGCAGCGCTCAGTTCGCCGATCGCCGTCACGGTCAGCGCCAGCGGTCCGCGCGCGCAGCTCGTGTCGCCCGCAACGAGTTGCGCGCCGAACTTGCGCGCGGTCGCGTCGACGGCGGTGATCGCGCCTCGCAACCAGGCTTCCTCGGCCTCGCGCGGCGCGCGCAAGGCGAGCAGCACGGCGCGCGGTTGTGCTGCGGAGGCCGCGAGGTCGCTCAGGGCCCGCGCACAGGCCTTGTGCCCGACGGCGCGTGCCTTGGCGCCGGCCTCGAAGTGGACGCCCTCGACGACTTGATCGACGCACACGACAGGACGCCGCAGCGTGCGCGCGAGCACCGCCGCGTCGTTGCCGAAATCCAAACTCACGCGCGGCGCCGTGCCACGCGCACGGCGGAACAACCAGCGGTGCAACGCGTCTTCGTTCCAGCTCACGCGCGCATCCTACTTCCAGGCGGCGACGTACTCGCGCGTGCGCGCGGCGACATCGGCTCGCGCCCAAAGTCCCGACAAGACGGCCAAGCCTTGCGCGCCGCAACTTGCGATCTCGACTGCGTGCTCGGGCTCGATGCCGCCGAGCGCCCAAACCGGCCGCGCACTCGCGGCGACGGCGCGCTGCAAACCGGCGTAGCCGATCGGCGGCCGTGCGCCGGGTTTCGTCGTCGCGTGCAGCGGCCCATGAAACACGTAGTCGGCGGCGCTCCAGGTGCGCGCGTCGTCGCCCGCGTGCGTCGACAAGCCGAGCGCGATCTCGGGAGCGAGCCATGCGCGCACGTCGGCGGGCGCGAGCGAAGCTCCACCGACATGCACCGCGTCCGCGCCGACGGCGACGGCGAGATGCGGGCGATCGTGCAAGCACAACCAAGCGCCGTCGCGCACCGCGAACAGCGCGCGCAGGCGCACGGCGAGTTCGAGGTACTCGCGATCGGGCAGGCTCGACTCGCGCAAGACGAGGCCGCGCAAACCGGCGGCGAAGGCCGCGCGTGCCGCACGGACGAGCTCATCGACGGCGGCGTGAGCGGGCCGCGCGACGCCCGGCGTCAACGCCACGATGCGCGGCGGCAGCCGCACACTCATCCGTCCAGTTCCACGAGGTAGCCGAACTCGCGCAACAAGCTGTGCAGGCGCCGCGGAGCGTAGCGCGACTTCAACTGCAGGCGGTGCGGGTCGAGCACCTCGCGCACGAAGCTCTTCACTCCGGCATCTTGCTGGAAGCGTCGCAAGGTCTCGGCCTCCTCGCCGCGCAACACCAAGTTCGCGTCGAGCACCAACAAGCCCGCGCGGTTGGACCAATCGCGGATCGAAAACAGCACGTTCTGCGGCACGGGCGTGCGCGATTGATTGCGCAACGTGGTCAGGATGCGACCGAGGTACATGCCTTCGGAAAGCGCACGCTGCACGGACTTCTCGTTGATGCGAAAGTGCAGCGTCTCGCCTTGGCTCTCGCGCACGCAGAAGCGATCGAGCTCGTGCACCAACTCGGCGTCGTCACCGGTCGGAAACAGCACGACCTCGAAGTCGGGCGTGACGATCAAGCTGCCGATCATCGGCGTCGGCGCGGGACCGTCGCCCGCGAGGCCGAGCAACTTCGCTCCGGTGCGCGTCAAGCGCATCGCCACGGGCCGACCGGCCTTGTCGTAGCCGAGGTCGACGACGCCGAAGAGGTACAGCCGTTGGCGCACCCAACGCGCGAGGTTCCACGCCAAGCGCTGCGGGTCCTCCATCGGCGTGCAGCTCGAACCTTGATTGCGCAGCGTGAAGTAATCGTCCACGGCGAGTTGGTCGAGGCTCGCGAGGTACGTGTTGCGCGACAAGAACGGCAGGTACATCAGGTCGTACCAGACGAGCGGATCGACGCGCTTGAGCATGCGCACGAAGATGCGGCGCAGACGCAGCTGGTGGTAGAAGTCGCCCGCGACGCCGCGCTCTTCGACGGCGAATTCGACCAAGCGTTCGAGCTTCTGCTCGAGCGGGCGCTGCTCCCAAGCCTTGCCCTCGGCGGAAATCGCGAAGGTGCGCTCGCCGGTCGATTCGATCAGCCCCTGCGCGCGCGTGAAATCGAAGATGAAGTCGAGCACCGCCGCGCGCGTCAACTCGCGGCCGGGATTGGGAATCAGCTCCTGGAGAATGCGCTTCTCGGTGGTCTTGAAGATCTCGCCGCGCACCGTGAAGCGCACGTTGTGCTCGATCAGAAAGCCCATGAAACGCGAGATGTTCGAGACGAGGTCGACGCCCAGCCCGTGTTCGCCGTGCGGCCGGTCGGGATCGCCGGGCACCGCCACGCGTCGCAACCAAGCCAGCGCGACTTCGTTGAACACGAGCAGCGTGTCGTCGGCGTGATGGATGCCGTAGCGCGAGAGCTCGAGCCGCTCGACCGTGCCGATCAAGGACTCCTCGAGCACGGTCTTCCAACGCGCGCCGTTCCACGGGCCTGCGGAATCGTCCATGCGTTCGTAGAGCGAGCGCGGCAGCAAGCCGCCGAACTGCAGCACGCTCTTCTCGACGATCGGCCGCACGTCTTCGGGCAGACGCTCGATGCGCGCGAGCGCCGCAGCTTCGTTCGAGTAGATCTTGTACATCTCGCGCAGACGCGTCGGCGACGTGCGCTTGAAGCGCACCGGGTCGTCGTACTGCCGATCGAGAAAGCCACGCAGCGTCAACACGTCGAACACGCCGCGTCGCTTGGCGCGCTGTTGGCGCAGCAATCCGTCGCCGATCTCGAGCGGTACCGCGAAGGCGCGTCCGCCGTCGGCCTTCGCGCGGCGATCGACCACTTCGATCAGCAAACCGTGGCGCACGAGCACCGTGAGCGCCGCCTCCATCTCGTAGCGCGACAGGTATGCGAGCAGCCGATGGTCGGCGAGTTCGCTGACACTCTGCAGGTAACTGGCCGCGTCGAGATGCATCGAGAGGATCTGCGCTACGCGTCGACCGAGCCCGGTGACGCGCGCATCGGCGCGCTCGCCTTCGCTCATCCAAGCGCTGAGCGTCCGGCGCAGATCGACGGGATTCGAAGGCGCTACCGGCGCGTTCTCACCGCCCCAGAAGCGGTACAGCTCGTCCAACTCGCCCGCG
This sequence comes from uncultured Planctomycetaceae bacterium, assembly GCA_964358875.1. Taxonomy (GTDB): domain Bacteria; phylum Planctomycetota; class UBA1135; order UBA1135; genus CAYHRR01. The sequence continues at coordinate 3,141 of CAYHRR010000149.1, forward strand.
CCCTGCGCAGCGAGCAATTCGGCGACACGCGGTCGCGCCAAGGCTGCGCGCGGTTCGCCGTTGGCGGTGCCGTCGGGCAGCGCAGCGTCGGGCGGAGTGCGCGCGGGATCCTGGTAGGTCACGCGCGTCCCTCCGTCGCAGCGGACGCGCCTTCGCCGAAGGCCGCGGCCTCGAGGATCTCGTAGGAGTAGCCCTGCTCGGTCAAGAACAGCTGGCGCTTCTCGCTGAACTCCTGATCGCGCGAGCCGAGCGTGACGATCGAATAGAAAGCGGCGGCGGAACCGTCGGCCTTGGGCCGCAAGATCCGCCCCAGGCGCTGGGCTTCCTCCTGGCGCGAACCGAAGGTGCCGGAGATCTGGATCGCGACGTTGGCCTCGGGCAGGTCGACGGCGAAGTTGCCGACCTTCGAGACGATCAGCACCGAAATCGCTCCGGACTTGAAGGCCGCGTACAGCTTCTCGCGCTCGGACTGCGGCGTCTTGCCGGTGATCAAGGGCGCGTTGAGACGCAGCTGCAGCGCGTTGAGTTGATCGATGTACTGGCCGATCACCAAGACGTGCGCGCCGCGGTGCTTCTCGAGGATGCGTTCGACGACGTGCGTCTTGGCCGGATTCTCGGAGGCCACGCGGAACTTGCCGCGCGCCGAGGCGCTGACGTACTGGACCTTGCAGTCGTCCGCGAGCGGCACGCGCACTTCGGTGCAGGTCGCGGCGGCGATGAAGCCCTGACCTTCGAGCACCTTCCAGGGCACGTCGAAGCGCTTGGGGCCGATCAAGCAGAACACCTCGTCCTCCTTGCCGTCCTCGCGCACCAGCGTCGCCGTCAAACCCAAGCGGCGGCGCGCTTGGAGATCGGCCGTCGCGCGGAACACGGGCGCCGGCAGCAAATGCACTTCGTCGTACACGACCAAACCCCAATTCTGCTTGCCGAACAACTCGAAGTGCTCGAAGGCCTCGGTCTTCGAACGCCGCCAAGTCAGCATCTGGTAGGTCGTGATCGTCACCGGCGCGATGGTCTTCGAATCGCCCGTGTACTCGCCCACTTCGTGCGGCTGCAGCGAAGTCTTGTCGAGCAACTCGTCGCGCCACTGGTGCACGGCGACGGTGTTCGTCGTCAACACCAACGTCTTCGCGCCGACCAAGTTCATCACGCAAAGTGCGACGACCGTTTTGCCCGCTCCACACGGCAGCACGATCACGCCGTTGCCGCCGGCCACCGTGCCGCTCGCGTGGAACGCCGCCGCCGCTTGCGTTTGATAGGCGCGCGGCTTGAACGCGCGCCCGTTGCGACCGACGTCGCGCAGCTCGATCTTCAGCGCGTCTCCGTCGAGATAGCCGCCGCGATCCTCGACCGGATAGCCGATCTTGATCAGCACTTGCTTGATCGAACCGCGTTGCAGCGGCTCGATCCACACGCGCGCTTTGGCGTCGGTCGTGCACAGCTTGCGCACCGCCTCGTGGCCGAGCACGTCCTTCAAGGCCTCCGGCGACTGCGAAACCAGCTCGAAACGCTGCGCGCCGCCCTCGAGCAAGCGGCGTTCGATCTTCAACAGTCCGTAGCGCCCGATCCAATCGCGCACGTCGTCGAGCACGCGCCGCGGAACCGGAACGCACGAGAATTCTTCGAGCGTCGCGCCGATCTGCGCCGCCGTGAAACCCAGGGCAGCCGCATTCCAAATCGAAACGGGCGTGATGCGGTAGGTGTGCAGGTAGTCGGGGCTCTTCTCGAGTTCGGCGAAGGCCGCCAGCGCATCGCGCGCCGCCGCGAAGCGCGGATGCTCCTCGGTCATCGGCTGGCCGCTCGCATCGCGCGCCGCGTGGCCCTTCGCGTCGACGACGGCGCGCACGGTGTGCAACATCAACGAGCGATCGCTCTGCACGATCAACGGATTGTCGGGGCGCATCATCGCACCAGCGCCTCGTTGTCGGCACGCGGTGCGCGCTTCGCCTTCGAGGTCGGTGCGCGCTCGAATTCGCGCGCCAGGAACGGCCCCGTGATGCTGCGCGGGTCGGCCGCGAGTTCGCGCGGCGTGCCGCGCGCGATCACGCGACCGCCCGCTTCGCCGCCGCCGGGGCCGAGTTCGACGAGCGTGTCGCACACGCTCAACAGGCCCGTGTGGTGCTCGATCACGATCACCGCATGACCTTCGCGCGCGAGACGATCGAGCACGCGCGCGAGCTTGGCCACGTCGGAGGCGTGCAAGCCGGTCGACGGTTCGTCGAGCACGATCACCGCGGCCGCGCGACCGTCGGCCGGGAACAACTCGCTCGCCAATTTCACGCGCTGCGCTTCACCGCCCGACAGCGTGGTCGAGCTCTGCCCGAGCGACATGTAGCCCAGGCCCACGTCGCGCAAGGTCTCGAGGATCGAAACGGCACGCGGATGCGCCGCGAGGAATTCCAAGGCGGCATCGACCGTGAGGTCGAGCACGTCGGCGATCGACTTCGAGCGGTAGCGCGCTTCGAGCACTTGCGGCGCGAAACGCCGGCCGGCGCATTCTTCGCACACCAGCCACAAGTCCGCGAGGAACTGCATCTCGACCAAGACCGCGCCCTTGCCTTCGCAGGCCGGGCAACGCCCCTTGGGCGAGTTGAACGAGAAATGGCTGGGCGTCAGCCCCTTCATGCGCGCGTCGGGCGTGCGCGCAAAGAGTTCGCGGATCGGTTCGAGCAAGCCCGTGTAGGTCGCGGGCGTGCTCGCCGGTGTGCGCCCGATCGGTGTCGCGTCGATGACCACGACGCGCGCCGATTCGCCGTGCGGCGCGCTCAGCTTCTTCCAGCGCTCCTGCGCGCTCTCACCGTTCAGCGCCGGAACGAGCGTGTCGAGGATCAACGTGCTCTTGCCCGAACCCGAAGGGCCGCACACGCCGGTGATCGCTCCGAAGCGCGCTTCGAAATCGATGCCCTTCAAGTTGTGGCCGCGCGCGCCGCAGAGCGCAATCACGTCCGCGGCGCGCGCGACACGCTCCGACGGCGCGCGCTGCAATGTGAACTCTCCGCGCAAGGCAGCGCCGGTCAGCGAGCGCGCGTTCTTCGCGATCTGAGCCGGCGTCCCCGTCGCGACGACGTTGCCGCCGAGACGCCCGGCGCCCGGTCCCATGTCGACGATGAAGTCCGCGCGGCGCATCAAGCTCTCGTCGTGCTCGACGACCAGCACGCTGTTGCCGCCGTCGCGCAGCTCGAGCAGCGCGCCGGTCAAGCGCTCGACGTCCGCGGGATGCAATCCGACCGTCGGTTCGTCGAGCACGTAGCAGACGCCGACGAGCTGCGAGCCCAAGTTCGCCGACAAACGCACGCGTCGCGCTTCGCCGCCGGAAAGCGTGTGTGTCGCGCGATCGAGCGTCAGGTAACCGAGCCCGACGCGCTCGAGCAGCGACATGCGCCCGACGAGTTCGACGACCACCGCACGCACGCCCTCCGCAGACGACGCCGGCAGTTCGAGCTTGCGCAGCCACGCCAGCGTCGCGGTCACCGACCACGCGAGCACCTCGGGCAAGCGCGCGCGCTCGACCGTCGCCGCGCGCGCGTCGGCGCCGAGCCGCTCGCCGTGACACTGCGGACAGGTCACCGTCGCCATCACCGACTCGAGCAAACTCGCCCACTCGGGGTCCTCGGACTTGGCGTGCCACGCGTCGACGTGCCCGCACAAGCCCGGCCAATCGGCCGTGAAGCGCTCGGTGATCTCGGCGTTGCTGCTCTCCTTCTCGATCACCACCGCATAGCTCGGCTTCGCGCCGATGCCGTGCAGCAACAAGTCCTGCTGCGCCTTCGGCAAGGCCTGGAACGGCTTGGTGATGTCGATCTTGTGCGTCTTCGCGACGTTCAAGAGCAGGTGCTCGTAGTAGCCCTTGCCCTTGACGAGGTAGCGCGCGAAGCGGCTGTCGAGCGCGCCCTCTTGCAGCGGCAGTTCAGGGTTGTCGACGAGCTTCGCGGCGGAACAACGACTCGACGAGCCCAGACCGTCACACCCCGGGCACGCGCCGGCGTGCGTGTTGAACGAGAAGTGCCGCGGATCGAGCTTGTGCTCGAGGCGATGGCCGCACTCGGGGCACGCGCCCTGCGTCGAGAACTCGACACGCGTGCCGTCGGCGACGACGACGCTGACGCGGCCGTGCGCGTGTTGCGCAGCTTGCTCCGCAGCTTCGGCGATGCGCGCGCGCGCAGCTGCACTGAAGGCGACGCGATCGATGACGAGATCGATGCGCATTTGCGGCTCGAGCGTCGGCAGTTCCTGATCGAGTCGACGCTCGGCGCCGTCGACGAGCAAACGCACGAAGCCCGCGCCGCGCCACGCCTCGACGCGTGCGCCGAAATTCGTCGCGTCGAGCTGCTCCAACACACCCGGACCTTGAATCGGCGCGACGATCCAGCCCTTCTTGCCCGCGTAGCTCGCCACGGCGCGCTTGGCGATGCGAGCCGCGTCGAGCTTCTGCAACTCGACGCCGTGGGTCGGACAACGCGACGTTCCTGCACGCGCATACAGCACGCGCAAATGGTCGTGGATCTCCGTCGTCGTCGCGACGGTCGAGCGCGGGTGACCGCGCGACGTTCCGGCCTCGACCGCGACCGACGGCCCGAGTCCGTCGATGCGATCGACCGGCGGCTTGTCGCGATTGCCGAGGAATTGGCGCGCGTAGGTCGAGAGCGATTCGACGAAGCGCCGCCGGCCTTCGGTGTAGATCGTGTCGAGCGCGAGCGAGCTCTTGCCCGAACCGCTCGGGCCGGTGATCACCACCAGCGCATCGCGCGGGATCTCGACCGAGACGTGATTGAGGTTGTGCGTGTTCGCGTCGACGACGCGGATCACGTCGCTCGGCACGACGGCGGCGCGCGCCTTTGCCGAGGGCTTCGTGCGACCGCGCGCGCCTTCGCCGCGCAACGCCGCGCCGGTGGCCGAGTCCTTGTTGCGCGCGATCGCCTCCGGCGTGCCGACGGCGATCACGCGGCCGCCGTTCTCGCCGCCGCCCGGCCCGAGATCGATGACATGGTCGGCGGCGCGGATCACATCGAGGTTGTGCTCGATCAC
>CAYHRR010000150.1:0-8132 GCA_964358875.1 uncultured Planctomycetaceae bacterium
AGCGCCGACCGCACGGCCAACTCGCGAGCCCGAGCGCCCGTGCGCGCGAGCAGCTCGAGCCGCAGCAACTGCGCGAGATGCAGCCCAAGAACCTCTACCGCGACTTGTGGTCGCGTGCGATCAACGGCCAAGACCAAGGCGCGGGCGGGCGCGTGTACCGCGATCGCTACGTGCGCCCGGGTCGCCAGCTCTACGAGTACCGGCGGCAACCGGCGCAGCAGATTTTCCCGGCCACAGTTCAGTTGCAGGAGATCATCGTCGCTGCGGACGGACCGAGCGGCGGCACCAAGGCGCTGCAGACGGCCGAGTTGGTGCGCGACGCGGCGCGGCGCGGCGAGAGCTTCGACGAGTTGGTGGAGAAATACTCGGCCACGAAGGCCAAGAACCGGCGCGGCATCCTGCCCGTGCTCGCGATCGATGACGTGCGCACCAAGGCGCCCGACATCGCGGAGTTCCTCGCCACGGCGAAGGACGGCGACATCTCCGAGCCGTTGCCGTTGCGCCCCGAGGGCAACCTCGTCGGCTTCGTCGTGTTGCGCGTGATCAAACTCAGCAGTTCGAGCGAGCCCACTTTCGACGAGCACGAGGTGCAGGAGTTCCTGAGCAAGCGCTACTTGACCAGCCTCTCGGACTATCGACGCGACGTCGCCTTGCGCACGTTGCTCGAGGCCGCATACGTGTGGCCGCCGGAAGCCTTCGGTCGCGCGAAGGCCGAGTGACGCGGCTGCGTCGGCGCAGTGCGAAGCGGACGATTTTCCGCGCGCCGGTGACCGCGTGCACTCGCGTTGGTGCGCGCGCACCAGCTCCGCCTGCAACCTCGCTGGCAGCGTGCCGGCGCGACCTATTCATGAACTGCGTGGCGAGAACGCGAAGGCGCCCGGCTCGCAAGGCGCGTCGACGGAGTCGCGCCGAAGTGACCTGTCAGGTCGCTGAGCAACGAAATCGTCGACGCAACGCAACCGGCCGGGATGATTTCGCGTTCGCAGTAGCGGGCTCATGAATCGGTCGGGCTAGCATTCCGCCGGACGGTCGGTCATGCGGGGAGAACTGCCGGCAGCGCACGAGAAGGACCACGGCGCACACACCTTGAAGGTGTGGAAGGGAGCGGTCGTCGGCGTCTACGGCGACGACGTGTTCGTCGAACTCGGACCGCGCATGCAGGGCGTGATCTCCGTGCGCCAATTCGAGCTGCTGCCGCGCGCCGGTGACGTGTACGAGTTCACGCTCGGCGGTCGCGAGGACGGCCTGTGGGCGCTCGCACGCCGCGAACGCGAAAGCCTCGCGACCTGGGAGGACATGGAACGTGGCAGTTTGGTCCACGCGCGCGCGATCGGCGCGAGCGCCGACGGACTCGAGCTGAAGATCGGTCCGCTGCACGCCTTCATGCCCAAGTCGCACACGGGTCTCGCGCGCGACGAGAAGCCCGACGTGCTCGTCGGCAAGACGATGACTTGCGAAGTGATCGAGGTCGACAGCGAGCGCCAACGAGTGCTCGTGTCGCGCAAGCTCGTCGTGCAGCGCGAGCGCGACGACGAGCGCCAACGTCAAGTCGGCGCGCTCAACGTCGGTCAAACGGTTCACGGCCGCGTGACGCGCGTCGAGGCCTACGGCGTGTTCGTGGCCTTCGGCCACGGGCTCGAAGGCCTCGTCCACGTTTCGAACCTCGCTTACGAACGCGTCGAGCATCCCGCGCACGTGGTGAAGCAGGGCGACATGCTGACCGCGAAGGTGCTCGCCATTCGCAACGGCGGCAAGCGTGTCGCGCTCGGTGTGAAGCAGCTGCAACCAAGTCCGTGGGAGCATGCGCGCGCGCACCTGGCGATCGGTCGGCTCGTCGAAGGCACGGTCAAACGCGTGCTGCCCTTCGGCGCGTTCATTGCCGTGCTTCCGGGCATCGAAGGCTTGGTGCACAACAGCCAGGCCGATCTGCGCGGTCAGCGCGACTTGAGCGCGCTGCTCGAACCGGGCGCGAAGGTGTCGGTGCGCGTGTTGTCGGTCGACGAAGCCGGCGAGCGTCTCGCGCTGTCGCTGCTCCACTTCGACGGGCGCGCGATCTTGGCCGACGAGGCGCCGGCGCACGCGAGCTTCGAGGAGTTGGCGCAGCACGCGAAGAACATCGGTGGCGGCAACGCGAGCGTGTTGGGCCGCATGCTGCGCGACGCACTCGGACGGGCTTGAGCCGCGCGGGCGGCCTCGCGCAAAGCGCAGAGCGAAGCGTTCATCGTGCTACGCGCGCGTGTGCTTCAGCCGAGAGCAGCCTGTGCTGCGTTTCGCGCGTCGCGCATGCGCACCGCGCGCGCGTCGCGATCGTGCACGTCGACGCGAGCCGCGTGCAGCACGCTCTGTGCATCGCGCAAGCGCACGTGTTGCACGCTTCGCGCGTCAGCCCACGCGTCGCGCGAAGGGCTCGGTGAATTCGCGCACATTGGCTTTGTCGCGCGTGAACAGGCCGGCGCTCTCCGACTTCACGCGCAACTCGGCGGACGGAAGGTCCGCCGGGCCCGACACGCTCACGGTGATGCGCGCCGTGGCGCCGAGCAGACCTCCGGCGCGCTCGCAGTGCAGCACGAAGGCCGCCTCGTCGACGCGCACGAGTTTCCACGCGGCAAGGTCGGCGACCATTTCGCGCGCCTCGCGGAAGAGGTCCTCACGACGCACGGCGACCCGCAGCGGTTTGAAGGCCGGGTCGTCGTGGTCGTCGCGCGTCTCGAAAGAAGCCATGGCGAGCGCTTCGACCGGCGCAGCTAGCTGCGCCGCGTGCGCTTCACTTCGCTGCGGCGAGCTTGTTGAGCGCCTTCATCAGGCGGCTCTTGCGGCGCGCGGCGGTGTTCTTGTGGAGCACGCCGCCCTTGGCCGCCTTGTCGGTCTTCTTCATCGCGTCGCGCAACAAGGTCGCGCGCTGCGCCGGCGTCTCCGCCGCGAGCGTCTTGGTGATCGCCGAACGAACGGCGCTGCGCACCGCGCGGTTTTGGACACGGGCCTTGTTGCTGCTGCGGACGCGCTTGGCGGCTTGCTTCGAGTGGGTCATGGTTACCTGAATCGCTCCATCTTTGCGGCTACGTCTCGGTAGCCGATGTCGACTTCGTACACGCGGGCGTAATAAGAGCGCGCTTCGTCGAGCTTGCCCTCGGCTTCGGCGATGTTGCCCAAGCTGAGGAGCACTTCCTTCGCGCGCTCATCGATCTCCTGCACGCCTTCGATGACGCGCAAGAATTCCTTTTTGGCCAGGTCGGCGTAGCCCTTGCGCTGAAAGCACTGCGCCATGCCCATGCGGGCGTCGCGCTGCACGCGCGGATCGGCGTGGGCTTTCTGGAACTCGGCGAGGGCCGCATCGAGTTCGTTGCGCTTCATCAAGCGCTTGCCGAGTTGCAGGCGCAGCGACGCATCGCCGGGGTGCATCTCGACACGGCTTTGAAAGTCGGCGACCTCGGCGTCGGCGAGTTCGCGCTCGAGGCGCGAGGCCAATTCCTGATTGCCGTCCTTGTCCGCGCGCGCGACCTTCTTCTTGAGCACCTTGGCGCGCAGGTCGCCGATGCGGCAGGCGAGCTCGTAGCTGTCCTTCTTGTACTGGCGGGTGCGCTCGGCGAAATCGAGCGCGCTCTCGAAGTCCTTGAGCCGTTCGTGGACCTCGGCGAGCCGCAGCATCAGCTCGGGATCCTTGGGGTTCTCGGCAAACTGACCTTCGAGCCGCTCGCGCTCGTGGGCCCAGTCTTCGTCGGTGAGCTGGCGCCGCCGCGTGCGCTCGAGGTCGAGCGCTTGGTCCTTGTCCTTGATCTGCTCGCGGCTGTGCTGAACGCTCTCGAAGCGACCGGCCTTCAAGGCGCGCTCCGCCGACAGGTCCTTGCGCGCCTTGAGCGCCTCTTGGTCGCGCGGGTCGGCCTGCAGCGCGCGCTCGTAGTAGTCGAGCGCCTTGGCGTGGTCGCCTTCGCGGTACATCAACGCGCCGGCGCGTTTGAGGCCCGCGGGGTTCTTGGGCGAGATCTCGGCCACGAACTCGTACACGGCGCGCGCGGACTTGAAGTGGCCCGCGCCCTCCAAGGCCAGGCCGAGTTCGAGGTTGGCGTCTTCGTCGAGCGGATTCGAGGTCAGGTACTGCTCGAGCGACTTGGCGGCGGCGGCGTGCTTGCCGGTCTTGGCGAGCGTCTTGGCCAACGCCAAGGGGCCGGCGCCGGCGAGGGCCTTGAAGAGTCGGCCGCCGCCCTTGTTCTGTTCAGCGCGCTTCTTGAGCGCCTGACGCAGACCGCCGCGGGCCTCGGCGAGGTCGGGCTCGAGCTCCAACAACTGTTGATAGACCTCGATCGCGAAGTCCCAGTTGCGCCGCTTGAGCGCCTCGTCCGCCTTTTGAAGATGTTTGGAGTAGTCCAAGCGCAGCGCCCTCCTCGGTGCCGGGCTGCGCGCAGGGCCGCGCGCGCACGTCGCGCCGCCTTCCACGCGTGCTAGGCGAGTCTGCTAGGAAGGGCTGGAGCGTTGGTTTCCGGCGGAAATGAGGGGCGAGCAGACTAGCGGCGTGGTCGAGAAGCGTCAACGCAGGCTATTCTCCCGCGCCATGGGTCGAACGACGGCCTGCGACCGCGACGCGCCTCACTCCCCACGATCCGCATGACCGCTCCGATCGACTTTCGACTGACGCTGTACCCCGATCCCGTGCTGCGCAAGGTGGCGCTCGACGTCGGCTCCTTCGACGACGACTTGCGCCGCACGGTGCGCGCGATGTTTGCCCTGATGTACGCGTCGAAGGGCGTCGGCTTGGCGGCGCCGCAGGTCGGCCTCGACCGACGCATCCTGGTGCTCAATCCCTCGGGCGAAGCGGACAAGCCCGAGCACGAGCTCGCGCTGGTCAACGTGCGCATCCTCGATCGTTCCGGACCCCTCTCCATATATGAGGAGGGATGTCTGTCCTTTCCCCAGATCTACGCCGAGGTCAAGCGCCCCGAACTGTGCAAGATCGCGGCCTGGAGCCCGGAGGGCGCGCCGCTCGAGCGTGAGTTCGACGGCTTCACCAGCCGCGTGATCCAGCACGAGTACGACCACCTCGAAGGCGTGCTGCTCGTCGATCGCATGTCCCCCGCCGACAAGCAGCGCCACAAGGCAGCGCTGCAGGATTTGATCGAGCGTTACCGGCGCTCAGCGTCCGCCGCGGCCAAGTGAAGATCACGCGGGAACTCGAGGGGCTCGCGCCGCCCGACCGCGGCTCGGTCGTGTCGATCGGCGTGTTCGACGGCGTCCACCTCGGGCACCAGGCGATCCTCGCCGCGAATCTCGGCCGCGCGCGGGCCATGGGAGCGACGTCGACCGTGCTCACCTTCGGCAGTCACCCCAAGCAGGTGCTGCTCGGACATGCGCCGCGCACCTTGACCAGCCTCGAGCATCGGCTCGAGCTGTTTCGCGAAGCCGGCATCGAGCACACAGCGGCGCTGACCTTCGACGAGCACCTGCGCCACGTTTCCGCCGAGGATTTCGTCGCGCGCATCTTGATCGCCGGACTCGGCGCGCGCGCGTTCGTGCTCGGCTTCGACAGCAAGTTCGGTCGCGACCGGCGCGGAACTCCCGCTTGGTTGAGCGCTCAGGGCTTCGACGTGACGACGGTCGCGAAGGTCCAGGTCGGCGACCGCGCCGTTTCGAGCACCGCGATCCGCGAGGCGGTCGAACTCGGCGACCTCGAAGGCGCGCGCCGCATGCTGGGCCGACCGGTCAGCGTGTTGGGCACGGTCGTGCACGGTGATGCGCTCGGCCGGCAGCTCGGTTTTCCTACCGCGAACCTCGATCTGCACCACGAGCTCCATCCGCCGCCGGGCGTGTATTTCGGTTGGGCGCGGATCGCCGGCAGTGCGGAGCGCGCAGGACGCCACGGCGCCGTCGCCAACATCGGCTTTCGGCCCACCCTGCGCGGCGCGGCGCCCGATCGGCCGCGCCTGGAGGTGCACCTGCTCGATTTCCAGGCCGACCTCTATGGAGCCAACGTCGAGATGAGCTTCCTTGGCTTGTTGCGCGGCGAGCAGCGCTTCAGCGACCTCGACGCGCTCAAGGCCCAGATCGCCCGCGATTGCGCGAGCGCGCGCATCAAGCTCGCGGCGACTTGAAAACGGCCCGTTGACCGCGCGCGCACACGCCTCCATAATCTCCGCCCCTTCATCGGGGAGCACAGCTCGCGTGGGCAGGTAGCTCAGTTGGTAGAGCACCTGACTGAAAATCAGGGGGTCACCAGTTCAAGTCTGGTTCTGCCCACCACCCCTAACTCGACGTCGGACATGAACCCCTTCCAGCCGCTCGTCGTCCGGCGCTCCGATCCGACGCGCGTCGAGATCGAATGGGCCGACGGTCACACGACCGTTTACGCCGCGGCGCAGTTGCGCGGCGTGTGCCCCTGCGCCGGCTGCGTCAACGAGGTAACCGGCAAGCGCATGCACGATCCGCATGCGGTGCCGGCCGAACTCACGCAGAGCGATCTGCGCTTCGTCGGCAACTACGCGATTGCGCTGCGCTTTTCCGATGGCCACGACACCGGCATCTTTCCGTTTCCGTTCCTGCGCGATCACGACCCGCAGGCGTCGTGACCGATGAGCGCGGGCGACGCTGACGGGCTCGAGGTTCAAGCGGGTGTGCGCATCCCCGAGAGCGAGTTGCGCACGGAAGCGCTGCGCAGCGGCGGTCCGGGCGGCCAGAACGTCAACAAGGTGTCGAGCGGCGTGTTGCTGCGCTTCGACATCGTCGGAAGCACGGCGCTGCGGCCGGACCAGAAGCAGTTGCTCCTGCAGCGGCTCGCCTCGCGTGTGACGAAGAACGGCGAACTGCTGCTCAAGTGCGTCGAGCACCGCGAGCACGCACGCAACCTCGACGCCGCTCGCGAACGGCTCGCGCGCATCTTGGTCGAAGCGTTGCACAGGCCCACTCCGCGGCGCGCGACCAAACCGACACGCGGGTCGCAGCGGCGGCGTTTGAAGGCGAAGCGCCGGCAAGGTGAACGCAAGGCTGGCCGCCAGGAACGCGCTGGGGACGAGGCCTGACAGCGAGCGCCACAGACCGTCCTAATGTCACTGGCCACCGTCACTTATGGCGTTGGCGTCATCGGCCATCGAGCGCTCCTACGAACACCTGGCGAGGGGGTGCGCCGCGCAGGACTTGGCCGCGGAACGAAGCTCGTCGATCTAGTGCCTGCGACGCTTGAACACCCGACGCTCGAAGCGGCCCGGGCCACGCCGACTTCGACGATTCGCGCGGCAACAACGCCTCTGTCGCCCCAAACGACGCGAGCCCACACGCTGCGCCGGCACCGCTCGAAACTCGTGGTCGCGCACACCACGCTCTGCGTTCGCGCGTGCGTCAAGTCGTTGCCGGACAACCGAAAGCGCGCGCTCCGGTGTGCGCGTGTCGCGCTCGCGCGAGTGCGCCACAGCGCTTGCGCAGGCCCTCCGGCAGGAAAAAAAGTGCTTGCATCGCCTCCGGCAGCGCGCTTTGCTCTCGGCGCTCCGGACCCCATCCGTTCTCTCTGGTGTCTCTCTCTCTCTTTGGAGTGCATTCCACATGAATAAGTTCGTTCTTGGCGCGCTGGCGCTCGCTGCGTCCAGCACGCCGTGCCTCGCCGGCTCGGACTCCGAGTACACGAAGCTCGACCGGGATATCGAAAGCCTGGCCACGAGTCTTCGTCCTGCGGCGTCGGGCGCAAGCGTCTCCGGTTTCCTCCGCACGGCCTACAAGTCGTCCAGCGACGTCGTGGGCGGCGGTGGCAACGATCTCGGCGGCTTCTCGATCGACCAAGCCCGCCTGAACGTCTCAGGCATGGTCGGCAACTACTCGTTGTTCATCTCGGCCGAAGGCGGCGGTGGCGACAACATGGGTATTTTCGGTGAAGTCAGCGGCACGGGCGTCGTCGGCGTCCTCGACGCCCACGTGTCCTGGCCGATCACCCCGGAAATCCGCGGTCAAATCGGTGCGTTCCGCGCGCCGTTCCTCGGCAGCGCGCTGCGCGACGAGGATCGCCTCCTGTTCATGGACCGCAGCAGCCTCGGTCACGAATGGAGCGGTCGCGGTGCGGGCCTCCAGGTCTCCGGCAACTTCGAAATGGTCAGCTGGGCCGTCGCCGTCATGAACGGTGCCGATGGCGCCGGCAATGACCTCGCTTGGTCGGCGCGCGG
>CAYHRR010000151.1:0-5462 GCA_964358875.1 uncultured Planctomycetaceae bacterium
GCCGCGGTGTCCCGATCACTTACGTGCCCGCGCGCAACACCGTGTTCCTCGCGATTGCGCTCGGTTTCGCGGAGATCGTCGGCGCGCGCGAGCTGTTCATCGGAGTGAACGCAGTCGACTATTCGGGCTATCCCGATTGCCGGCCGGAGTTCCTCGCGGCCTTCGAGCAACTCGGGCGCGTCGCGACGGCGGCTGGAACCGAACGCGGCGAGCGCTTCGCGGTGAACGCGCCGCTGTTGAAGCTGTCGAAGAAGGAAATCGTGCTGCGCGGTCGCGAGCTCGGCGTCGACTTTGCTCTGACGCACACGTGCTACGACCCGCTGCAACGCGGCGAGGCGTGGCTCGCCTGCGCGCGCTGCGATGCGTGCAAGCTGCGCCTCGACGGCTTTCGCGCCGCGGGCTTCGCCGACCCGATCGCCTACGCCTGATCTCGATGCCGTGACCGTCGCTGCCGACGGCGCGCGGTTCGGCGCGCGCCTCCGCGTTCGCTTGCGGCTCTGTTAATCGACGGACCTCGCCGTTAGGATCCGCCGCGCGTCGCGCACGAGGGAAAAACGAGCGCGCCGCGAAACCTCCTCATGAACTCGACGACTCCGTTGCCGCTCGCCTCCGCGACGCCCGATGCCGGACCCGGCAGCGTGTGGCCGGTCGCGTTGCTCTTCGGCGCGGTGTCGTCGGCCGCGCTCGCTGCGTGCGCCTACGTCGGCATCGAAGCGAGTGGTCGCGCGCCGCGCATCGACTTCGGCGCGTGGATCGCGGAGCACGCTTTGTGGGGGATGGCGGCAGGGATCCTCGTGACATGGATCCTGCGCCTCGGCGGCCGCTTCGATCCGTTGCTCGTCGAGCCCAGCTCGCGCCGCGCCGCCGCCGCGCGCCTCGCCGTGGTCGGCGTGTGGATCGGCATGATCGCTCTCGCAGGCTTGTCGCGCGCGCCGCTCGAACGCTTCGCCGTCGTCGCGGGCGCGATGTTCGCCGGACTCGGCGCTTTGGCGTTCGTCGCGCGCCTGTGGTTGCGCAGCTTGCGGCGCATCCGCGCATTGCCGCGCCTCGATCCGCTGCGCGTCGTTGCCCTGCTCGCCGTGTTGATCATTCCGCTGCACGACGGCTTGCCGAGCACTTCCCTCGCGGGGGCTTGGCGCGTCATGCTGGGTCCATGAGCGACACACCCAGCCCGGCGCGACCTCTCGAAATCCCTGCGCCGATCGGCGAACCGCGCGCCGACGCGCTGCGCCGTTTGATCGCGATCGTCGATCGCCTGCGCGCGCCCGACGGTTGCCCGTGGGATCGCGAGCAGACGACGAAGACCGTGTCGCCGCACTTGATCGAGGAAGCGCACGAGCTCGTCGAGGCCTTGGAGAGCGGCGACGAAGCGCACGCGGTCGAAGAAGCGGGCGACTTGTTGATGGGCATCGTGTTGCTCGCGCGCATCGCCGAGCAGGGCGGGCGCTTCGACCTCGCGGCCATCGCGCTCGGCGTGTGCGAGAAGCTCGTGCGTCGTCACCCGCACGTGTTCGGTGAGGTCAGCGTCAGTTCGGCCGACGAGGCCTTGAACAACTGGGAGGCGATCAAACGCCGCGAGCGCGAGTCGAAGCAGCAAGACTCCAGCGCGCTCGCCGGCATTCCGGTCGCGTTGCCCGCGCTGCAACGCGCGCAACGCATGGGCTCGAAGGCGCTCTCGGCCGGATTCAAGTGGGACGACGTCGGCGGTGCGCTCGCCAAGGTGCACGAAGAAGTCGGCGAACTCGCGCACGAGGTCGAGGCGCTCGCAGGCGCGAAGGCGAACGACGAGCAGCGCGCGCGGCTCGAGCACGAACTCGGCGACGTGCTGATCGCGACAGCGTTCCTCGGCAACTACCTCAAGCTCGATCCCGAGCGCGCCACGCGTGAAGCGCTGCGCCGCTTCGAAGCGCGCTTTCGTGCGATGGAAAGCTCCGTGGGCAAGCCGCTGGCGAGCTGCACGCTCGACGAGATGATGCGCGAGTGGCAGCGCGCGAAGCTCAACGACTGAGTCGGCATCGGAGGCAGAGTTGACGGCCCCGAAGCGTGCTGCGAGGGCGCAAAAGGCGCGGCGATCAGAGATACGGAACACCGCGCAGAGCCGTGTTTCAGTTCCGGTGCATCAACGGCCGAGACAGTGAGCACTGTGGATTCCCACCGCACGCTTCACCGCGAGCGCGTCCACCGGCATCCCCTCGCACGATCCCATGCTCTATCCGAGCTCTACGGAGTCTCCGGCTTCGTTCGCACGAAGTCTGCTCGACGACCTCGGCGGTCCGTGGAGTGTCGTCCTGTTGACGAGCGTCGTGCTCGCGCTGGCCGTCGCGTCGCTCGGCCTTTGGTTGCGTTCGCGCATGCGCCACGCCGCTGCGACAGTTCATTCGGCTGCGCCGATGCGACCTGTCCGCGGACTCAGCGCGACGATGGTGTCGGCGCTCGTCTTCTTGATCGCCGCGATCACGATTCCGTTGATGCGCAATCCCGCGGCACGGCGCGCATTCACCGAGCTGTCGCAGTTTCGCGGTCAAGCGTGTTTGCTCGACGAACGCTTGACGATGTCCGCGCGACTCGCGGCCGCGACCGGCGACGTGCAATGGGAGGCGCGCTATCGCCAAGCCGAGTCCGAACTGAACGCGATCTTGGGGCAATCGGACGCCGTGCTCGACAGCGTGCTCGGCGCCGACGCGGTTGAAGCGCGCGCCGGCGTTCATGCGACGAGCGCTTACAACGAAAAGCTGATCACACTCGAGAACGCCTGTTTCGAACTCGTGCGCCAAGGCGAGAAGGAACAGGCCTTCCGCACTGTGCACTCGCCCGACTACGAGCGTTTGAAGGTGCTGTACGCGGCGGCGGTCGAGCGTTCCGATGCCGCGATCACGAATTGGGTGCGGCGTGCCGTCGAGCGCGATGAGCAACTCGCCATCGCTTCGGCGCTGGCGGCGATGCTCGCGGCGGCGGTCACGATTCTCGGAATGCTGCTACTCGCACGCGCACTCGCACAGCACACGAATGCGTTGTCCGCAAGCGAGGCGCGACTGCGCACGCTGACGAACACCATTCCGGGCGTCGCGTATCGGTGTCGGGCGGACGCCGCGCGCACGGCGCTGTTCGTGTCCGAGGGCGTTCGCTCGATCTCCGCTCGTGCGCCGGCGGACTTCCTAGGTTCCACGGGCTGTGGTCTGGCGAGCTTGATCCACGCCGAAGACCGCGCCGACGTCCTGGCGCGCATCGCCACTGCGATCGCCGAACGCCGCCCCTATGTCCTCGAATATCGCGTGGCCCGCGCCGACGGCGAGACGCGCCACGTTTGGGAGCGCGGGGTGCCGGTCTTCGAACGCGCCTCGGATACCGCGCCGGCGTACCTCGACGGCGTGTTCCTCGATGCGACGCAAAGTTGGCTTGCGCAGCAGGAAATCGCGTTGGCGCGCGACGAAGCGCAGTCCGCGAGCAAGACCAAGGCCGAGTTCCTGGCCAACATGAGCCACGAGATTCGCACGCCGATGAACGCCGTGATCGGCATGACGGGGCTGCTGCTCGAGACGCCGCTCAACGCGGAGCAGCGCGAACTGGCCGACACCGTGCAGCGCAGCGCCGACGCGCTGCTCGTGTTGATCAACGACATCCTCGACTTCTCGAAACTCGAGGCGGGCAAGCTCGAGCTCGAGACCCAGGACTTCGATCCGGCCGACGTGGTCGAAGACGTCGCGAGCATGTTGCGCCACCGCGCGAACGAGAAGGGTGTGGAGCTGACCTTCGAAGTGACCTCGGACGTGCCGAACAAGGTGTGCGGCGACGCGGGACGCGTGCGACAAGTCCTGATCAATCTCGCCAGCAACGCGCTCAAGTTCACGGCGCAGGGAACCGTCGCCTTGCACGCAGCGGTGCAGGAGCTGCAGGAACACACGGTCGTCGTGCGCTTCTCGGTGCAAGACACCGGCATCGGCATTCCCGCGGACCGCACCGCGCAGTTGTTCCGGCCGTTCGTGCAGGTCGACAGCTCGACCAGTCGACGCTTCGGCGGCACAGGGCTCGGACTCGCGATCTGCCGCCAACTCGTCGAGTTGATGCGCGGCAAGATCGGCTGCGACAGTCACGAGGGCAGCGGCTCCTGTTTCTGGTTCACGCTTCCGTTTCCGCGCGTGCATGCCGCCGCGCGCGAGGATTCCGGGGCATTCTCCAGCGTGCTGTGCCGCAAGCACATCTTGATCGTCGACGACAACGCGACCAATCGCCGCATCCTCGTCGAACAGCTCACCTCGCGCGGCGCGTGTGTCACCGGCGCCGCGAGCGGTGCTGCCGCGCTCGAACTGTTGCGCGAGCGCGCGTCGACACAAGCGCCGTTCGATTGCGGCATCCTCGATTTGTTGATGCCTGAAATGGACGGAGTCGAGTTGGCGCGCGCGTTGCGCGCCGAGCGCGCGGACTTCCCGCTCGTACTGCTGACTTCGTCGGTTTCACGAGGGGATACCGAGCGTTTTCGCGAGGCCGGAATCGGCGCGTGGCTCAGCAAGCCGACGCGACCGGAGCGCATCGTCGAAGCCGTGCTCGCAGCGACGTCGGCACCTGCGCTGCCGACGCAGGCGGCGTCGATGGCGTCCTTGGAATCGCACGCAAGCCGCTCCGACGACGGCCGACGGACCCAGGTGCGCATCCTGATCGCGGACGACAATCAGGTGAACCAGCGCGTGGCGCAGAAAATGCTCGAGCGAATCGGTTATCGATCCGACGTCGTCGCCAACGGACGCGAGGCGATCGAAGCGTTGGGGCGCGTGCCCTACGACCTGATCTTCATGGATTGCCAAATGCCCGAACTCGACGGGCTCGAGGCGACGCGCTTGATCCGCGCCGGCGACATCGCGCGTCGCGAAGTGCGCATCATCGCGCTGACCGCGAACGCGATGGCGGGCGATCAGGCGCGTTGCATCGCGGCCGGCATGAACGACTACTTGACCAAGCCCTTCAAGCTGCAGGCGCTCGCCGATGCCGTGCAGCGCAACTTGCCGCGCATCGCGGTGGATGAGCCCGCACCGGCGCTGCCGGCGTCCGCGGAAGCGCGGCAAGTCGGTGTCGACGAATCGATCTGAGTCCGCGCGTCGTCTGCTCAGCCGCAAGTCGGCACAGTTCGGATGCGCTCCACCACCGCGCTCGTGACGCATCTGCGACCGGCGAAGCGCGGAACGACGGACGTGCGTCGCGCGCGCCTTCGAACAGTGCCGCGGATTCGAAGCGCGGCGCTCTACTTCTTCGCGCCCGCCTCCGCGGCGGCCTTCTTCTTCGCTTCGTCGGCTTCGCGGATCGCGTTCAACGACTTGCTCAAGGCGTCGATGTCGTCGCGCGTGAGCCGCATCGCCGTCTTCTTGAGCATGCCGATGAAATGCTCGATCTCAGCGGGCTGGTAGGGGAAGCCGATGTTGCCGTCGGCGTCGTAGAACACGATCCACGGAATGCCGCCGCCGGCTGTGAGC
>CAYHRR010000151.1:5562-8128 GCA_964358875.1 uncultured Planctomycetaceae bacterium
GTTGCCGTCGGCGTCGTAGAACACGATCCACGGAATGCCGCCGCCGGCTGTGAGCCCGGCGCTCGCGCGCGCGGCTGCGAGCAGTTCCTCACCGCCGACCATGCGATCCGTATCGATCTTGAGCTCGACGAAATCCTTGGCGAGCAGCGCGGTGATCGCCGGCTGAGCCATCCAACCTTCGAGGCGGTGGCACCAACCGCACCACGGCGCGCCGAAGTGCAGGAACACGCGCTTGTCTTCCGCCTTCGCGCGCGCGAAGGCGGCGGCGCGCACTTCGCTCGCTTGTAGGTACGGCGCTTGGTGTTCGGTCAGGAACGCGAGCACCTTTGTCGTGTCGTGCGCCGTCTTCGTCTTGTCGACGAGTTCGAGCGTGCCGGTCTCGCGCTGCGCGAGCGGCTTGCCGTTCGCATCGAGCACCGTCAGGAACGGGATGCCCGTCGCCTTGAAGTCCGCGCCGAGTTCGGCCGCGAGGTCCATGTTCTTGTCGAAGTGCCCGACGTCGACGCGCACGACGTCGTACTCGTACATCAACTTGCGCGCGACCGGCGCGTCCTTCGTCAGCGTGCCGTGGAGCGCCACGCACCAACCGCACCAGTTCGCGCCCCACTGGATCAGCACGCGGCGATTTTCCGTCTTGGCGCGCGCGAGCGCGGCCTTGAGGTCGGCGCGCGCATCCGCCGCTTCGTCGTACACCGGCGCGGCTTTCGCAACCGGCTTGTCCTGCTTCGCTGCGGGCTCTTGGGCGCGCGCGAAAGAGACGGGGGAGGCGAGCAATGTCGCGAACACCAGCCAGTGCGTGAGGTTCTTCATGCGCCAGAGCCTACGTCGATTCGCGCGCGGCACCAGGGCTCGCAGCGCGCGCCGCGAAACTCCGCGGGCGCTCGCTGTTCACGGCTCGAAAGCGTCGATTTGCGCGCACGCGACGGCACGCCGGCGACAAGTTCGCGCCGCTGCTCGCAAGCGCATGTCGAGCCGGTCATCGATGGCGCGGTGCCGTCGCGCGGCGGCGGTTCTTCGTGAGTGACGGCGCCGACTTCGAACGGTGCAGCGAGCTATGGTCCGCGCATTCCACGGTCGGTAGGCTCCGCGCCGATCTTCAACGCAGGAGCCAGCGCTATGGGACGCCTCGTTCTCGACTACACGCACGCATTGTCCGAAGTCGTCGGCCCCGACCACGGCGTGACCAAGGCCGAGCTCGACGCTCTGGCGATTCCGTCGCGCGACGCTTTGCGCGCGGTTCAGGCGCGGCGCACCACGGATCTGCGCTGGCTGGATTTGCCCTACCAGGAAGCGGTGCACGACAAGGTCATCGACTACGCGGCACGCATGGCCGGTCGATTTCAGAACGTCGTCGTGCTCGGCATCGGCGGTTCGGCGCTCGGCACGATCGCGCTGCAGCAAGCGCTCAATTCGCCGTACCACAACCACGGCGCGCGCGGAGCGTTGCCGCGCCTGTTCGTGCTCGACAACATCGATCCCGACTTGCTGGGCGAGTTCCTCGAGCAATTCGATCCGCGCGAGACGCTGTTCAACGTGATCTCGAAGTCCGGGCAGACCGCCGAAACGATGGCGCAGTTCCTGACCTTTCGCAAAGCGTTGATCGAGCGCATCGGCAAAGACGCGCACGTCGAGCACATCTGCGTGACGACGGACGAGAAGAAGGGCGTGCTGCGCGAGATCGTCGGGCGCGAAGGCTACGAGTCCTTCGTCGTGCCCGATGGTGTCGGCGGGCGCTACAGCGTGTTGAGCCCCGTCGGCCTCGTGCCGCTCGCGCTCGCGGGCCTCGACATCAAGGGCGTGCTCGCCGGCGCGGCCGACATGGACCAGGTCTGTCGCAACGAGTCGTTCTACGAGAATCCCGCGCTCGTTTACGCGGCCCTGCAGTGGTTGATGCAGTCGAAGAAGTCGAAGCCGATCGCGGTGACGGTGTCCTACAGCCAGCGGCTCGTGCTGCTCGCGGACTGGTACGCGCAGTTGCTCGCCGAATCGATCGGCAAGCGCAAAGGCCGCAAGGGCGGCGATGTGCACGTCGGTCCGACGCCGGTGCGCGCGCTCGGCGTCACCGATCAACACAGTCAGATGCAGCTCTACGCGGAAGGGCCGTTCGACAAGTGGTTCACGCTGCTCGCGGTGGCGAAGCACGACTACACGCTCGAGATTCCCAAGGCCTTCGACGATCTCGAATCGGTCAGCTATCTCGGCGGTCGCACCTTCAACGAACTCTTCGCCGCCGAGCGCGACGGCACGCGCGTCGCGTTGACCGCGGCGCGTCGGCCGAACGTCACGTTCACTTTCCCCAAGGTCGATCCGCACGCGGTCGGTCAATACCTGCAGTGCCTCGAAGTCGCCGTCGCGTGCATGGGCGAGCACTACGACATCGACGCCTTCGATCAACCCGGCGTCGAAGCGGGCAAGATCGCGGCGTACGCGCTGATGGGCCGCGCGGGTTACGAAGCGCGCAAGGCCGAGATCGAAGCGGCCGCGCCGAAGTTGCGGCGCACGGTCTGAGCTCGCTGCGGCGGCGAATCCAACGCGCCGACTCCCACGTGGGAGTCGGCGCGTCTTC
>CAYHRR010000152.1:0-8105 GCA_964358875.1 uncultured Planctomycetaceae bacterium
ATGTCCGCGCTCTCGGGTGATGCAACGACGGCGCGCTCGACGAGTGTGGCCCAACCGTTGACCGCGAAGAACAGCACGAGGCAGGCCGCGCCCGGCGCGAAAGTCCAGCGCATCCGCACCGACGCGAACCTGTCCATGCCGACGTGCATCTGCCGTCGCCGCAACCACTGCGCCCAGAACACGAACGCCGACGCCGACGGGACCAGAGCGGGGATGAGGATCACGGAGTTTTCGAGTCGGCTTGGGGCGGTCCATAGCCAGACCGCTGCGAGGGCCGCAAACCCCAGCGCAAACGGCGCAGCGAAGACCAGCGCCGCGAGCAGCATGCCGTCGAGCGCAGTGTCGACACGATCTGCGCGCCAAGCTCGGAACAGCGAGATCGTCATCGCGCTGACGCACAGCAGCACGAAACAACTGAACGACAGGGACGCCGTGCCCGCACCGCCGCAGAAGACCAGCGCGCCGAAGTACACGAGCGGTGCGACGATGCCGAACACGACGCAGGTGCCGATCCACAAACGCGGCGAGCGTGACGGAAGCAGTTCGGCAAACGGCCCGAGCCACGCGACGCGGCTCGGATCGCCGAGACGCCGGTCGTGCTCCATCTCCTCCGCCGTCGGCAAGCGCACGCGCTGCATGTCCGAAGCCTAGGTGCGGCGGAAACACCGCGCGAGCGTCAGGTCTTGATCGCGGTACGAAGTCGCGCTGCGGCCCTCGGCGTAGAGCATCTCGGGGACGCCGTTCGAGCGGTAGAAGCGCAGCCTGAAAAACACTTGGCCGTCCTCGACGAGGAACGGCACGTCGTGCGCGCGCACCTCGAGCACCGCCGCCGTGCCGTGCACGCTCTGCGGCGCAGGCCCGCGCCAACCGAAGCCGTTGTCGAAGAAGCCCGCGTAGTTGTTGCGCATCTCGCCGACGTCGACGTCGACCGGCAACATCTCGGCCGCGAGGTGCGGCGGGATCACGACGCGCTCGCGGCTGGCGAAGATGTAGAAGCTGCCGGGCGAGAGGATGCAGTGACCGTTGGGCGCGTGCACCGGTTCCCAGAATTCGCGCGGATCGTGCGCGCCCTCGCGCGCGAAGTGCACGACGCCGGTGTGGCCTTGCGCGCGCCAACCGGCCGGTTCGCGGCCCGCGAGTCCGAGGTGCAGCTCGATGCCGCCTTCGTCGTCGAAGCGCACTTCGTCGAGCGGCACCGGCGTGTCGCCGCGCCAGCACAGCGGCATGCGCTCGTACTCGCTGATCAGTTCCTCGCGCGTCAAGGCCGGATCGCCGCGCGACAGGCGCAGTTGGCACAGCCGATCGCCGCGCTTGAGGCGCACGGGAAACGACAGCGGTGCGACCTCGAGCCACAACTTGCCGCAGTAGCCGCGCGGCGCTTCGTTGAAGCGCGGATGGCCGGGGACGAGCACGCGCGTGAACAGATCGCAGCGTCCTGTCGAACTGCGCGGATTGAAAGCCGCGCCGACATCGCTCGGCAGCTCGAGTTCTTCTTCGAGCGGCACGAGGTACACGAGGCCTTTTTCGAGCACCGCGCCGTCGCCGCCGAGCCACAGGCGGCTCGACTCCAATTCCTCGAGGCGCGCTTCGAGCGAGGTGCGACTGGGCAGAAAGCCTGCGCGGATGCGCGACGCGAAGGGGCCGAGGCGCAAGTCGAGACTCGCCGCCTGAAGTTGCTCGCGCGCGATCGGCGGCGCGCCGTGGCCGGGCCGAATCGCCGCGTCGAACAGTTCGCGCAGATCGCGATCGACGAGCAAGCTGCCGCGCGGCGCGGGGGCGTCGGCGCGGCCCGTCGTGCTGGTCTCGTGCGCATCCATCGCGCGAAGGATGCACTGCAGGGCTCACGCGGTGAAGTGCTTGCTCCGGGTTCGCGTCGCACAGCGCGCGCTTCGCACGAGTTCGCAGCCTCGTTCGTGGTGCAAAGCGCAAAGCGGCTCACTACACTCCCGCGCTCGTTTTTCGAGCCGGAGAGGATCCATGAAAGTCCACGAATTCCAAGCCAAGCAGCTGCTCAAGCGCTTCGGCGTCATCGTTCCCGAGGGCCGCGAAGCGACGACGGTCGAGGGAGCGCTCGCCGCCTATCGCGAGCTCGCCGTGCCGATCGTCGTCGTCAAAGCCCAGATCCACGCCGGCGGCCGCGGCAAGGCGGGCGGCGTCAAGGTGTGCAAGGACGAGGCGGCGGTGAAGGCCGCGGCGACGGCGATCCTCGGTCGCAAACTGGTCACGCACCAAACCGGGCCCGACGGTCAGCTCGTGCGGCGCCTGTGGGTCGAAGCCGGCTGCGCGATCGACAAGGAGTACTACATCGGCATCGCCGTCGATCGCGAGTGCCAGTTGCCCGTGATGATGGCGAGCTCCGAAGGCGGCATGGAGATCGAAGAGGTCGCCGCGTCGCATCCCGAAAAGATCCTGCGCGCGTCGTTCTCGCCGACTTCCGGACTCGCTCCCGCCGACGCGGCGCGACTCGCCGCCGGCATCGGCATTCCCGCAGCGCTGCACGCGCGCGCCGTCGAATTCATGTGCGCCTTGGCGAAGGCCTTCTGCGAACTCGATTGCTCGCTGGCCGAGATCAATCCGCTGGTGACGACCAAGGACGGCCGAGTCATGGCGCTCGACGCCAAGATCAACTTCGACGACAACGCGCTGTTCCGGCACGCGGAGCTCGACCTGCTGCGCGACTTGCACGAAGAAGAGCCGCTCGAAATCGAAGCGAGCAAGTTCGGGCTCAACTACATCAAGCTCGACGGCACGATCGGTTGCATGGTCAACGGCGCGGGCCTCGCGATGTCGACCATGGACGTGATCAAGCTCTACGGCGGCGAGCCGGCGAACTTCCTCGATGTCGGCGGCGGCGCGACGGCGGAACAGGTGACGGCGGCCTTCAAGATCCTGCTCGCGGATCCGAACACCAAGGCGGTGCTGGTCAACATCTTCGGCGGCATCATGAAGTGCGACATCATCGCGCAAGGCATCATCACCGCCGCCAAGCAGGTCGACCTCAACGTGCCGCTGGTCGTGCGCCTCGAGGGCACGAATGTCGAGTTGGGGCGCGCGGCGCTCCAACAGTCGGGCTTGCCGATCATCACGGCGTCGAATCTCGACGACGCCGCGGCGAAGGCGGTCGAGGCGTCCGTGAAGGCCCTGGCCAAGAAGTAACGGAGCACCAGCCATGAGCGTTCTCGTCGGAAAACAAACACGCCTGATCTGCCAGGGCTTCACCGGCAAACACGGCACCTTCCATTCGGAACAGGCGTTGGCCTACGGCACCAACTTGGTCGGCGGCGTCACGCCCAAGAAGGGCGGCACGTCGCACCTCGACCGGCCCGTGTTCAACAGCGTCGCCGACGCCGTCGCCGCGACCGGCGCGAACGCGACGATGATCTACGTGCCGCCGCCCTTCGCGGCCGCAGCGATCCTCGAAGCCTTCGAAGCCGGCGTCGAGTTGATCGTGTGCATCACCGAGGGCATCCCGGTGCTCGACATGGCCAAGGTCATGGCGAAGCTGCGTGGCAGCAAGTCGCGGCTGATCGGACCGAATTGCCCCGGCATCATCACGCCGGGCGCCTGCAAGATCGGGATCATGCCGGGCTACATCCACAGGCCGGGCCGCATCGGCGTCGTGTCGCGCTCGGGCACGCTGACCTACGAAGCCGTGTGGCAGTTGACCTCGCGCGGCATCGGCCAATCGACGTGCATCGGCATCGGCGGCGATCCGGTCAACGGCACGAACTTCGTCGACACGCTCAAGCTCTTCAACGACGACCCGGACACGCTGGGCATCGTGTTGATCGGTGAGATCGGCGGCACTGCGGAAGAGCAAGCGGCCGCGTTCATCGCCAAGCACGTCAAGAAGCCGGTCGTCTCGTTCATCGCGGGTGCGACCGCGCCTCCGGGTCGTCGCATGGGCCACGCGGGCGCGATCATTTCCGGCGGCAAGGGCACGGCGAGCGAGAAGTACGCGGCGCTGAAAGCGGCCGGCTGCACCGTGAGTCCGAGCCCGGCGCGGCTGGGCGAAATGATGGAGAAGCGCTTGTCCGACGCCGGCCTGCTCGCGGCGGCGAAGGGCTGAGACGCGGCGCGTTCGGCGCTGAAGTTCGAACACCACGGCCGTGCGCATCCATGCGCGCGGCCGTGCTGCGTTTATGCCGTCGGTGCGCGCTTCACGGCGACGACGACGACCTTGTCGGAGAGAAGCGGCACGCGCCGCACCGGGAGGAACGCGCGCAGCTCGAGGCCGGCAGCTTCGACCTCCGCGCGGATCACCTCGAACGACAGTGCGCCCGGCGCCTTCGAGCGCAAACCGATGCGCGCGCGCGCCGCACCGAGCCACACGCGCAGCGAACGGTTCGAACGGAAATCGACGATCACGCCGATGCGGCTGACGCGCGCCAGCTCGCGCAAGAACGCTGCGCGCAAGGCCGGCTCGCGCACCAAGTGCATCAAGCGAATGCACAGCGCGATGTCGACGCACTGATCCGCGAGCGGCAGCTGTGTCAAGTCGCCGGCGACGAAACACGCGTCGGGGGATTTCGCGCGCGCTTCTCCGAGCATGGCAGGCGCTGCGTCCACGCCGAAGTAGCTGAGGCCGCGCGCGCGCAGGTAGCTCGTGAAGCGGCCGGTGCCGCAGGGCACGTCGAGCACGCTGCGCGCGTTGCCCAGTAGCGCGAGCGCCCTCAGCAGCGCGCGTTGCTTGCGCCGATCGCGCGCCTGACCGCGTGCGCCGAGCCAGCGTTCGTCGTAACGCGCCGCGACATCCTTCGAGCGATACAGCGAGAGCTTTTCGTCGGCCACGGCGCGCGCATGTTGCACGACGGCGCGCGCGCGGGGAACCTGAGCGCGTGTGGAATCGCGAACGAACGGCCGACGGCTCGTGGACGCTGCGCCATGAAGCACTTGGCGAAGCCTGTCACTCGTCGTCGGGAGCGTGGCAGCAGGCGCTCGAGCGCTATGCCGCTCCGTGCCGCCTGCGCGAGCTCGCACACGAACGTGGTGCGGTGCGTTTGCTCGACATCGGTACCGGGCTCGGTCTCAACCTCGCCGCGGCGTGCGCAGTGCTCGAAGGCACGGGCGCGGTCCTGCACGCGACCTCGTTCGAGGTCGACGCCACGGTGATCCGCACGGCGCTCGAGCTGCGCGACTGGCCCGCCGCCGTCGAAGTGCACCTCGCGCGGCTGCGCCCGGTGTTGACGGCCGCCCTCGCGACGCCGGGGCAGTCAGTGGCCTTCGACTCGGGCAGCCTGAAGCTCGTGCTCGGCGACGCGCGTGCCACCTTGGCCCAGTTGGCCGACCAGCGCTTCGACGCCGTGTTCCTCGATCCGTTCTCGCCGCGCGTGGATCCGCACTTGTGGCACGCGCAGTTCCTGGCTGACATCGCGGCGCACATGGAGGCGTGGGCCGTGCTATCGACCTACTCGGCCTCGCTCCAGGTCCGTGCCGGGCTCGCGCGGGCCGGACTGCGCATCGGTCGCGGTCCGCGAGTCGGGGCCAAGGCCGACGGCACGCTCGCTTCGTTTGCGCGCACACTTCCCGCCTTGGACCCGCGCACCGCGCGCAAGCTGGCACGGCGCTCGACCGCGCATTGAGATTTGTGTCCAGCCGCGAGGGACCGGGGACGCCTTCGCCTACAATCCCGAGCCATTCTCGGCGTGACCCATGCTCCCAGGCAGGTGCGCCTCCAGACCGCGGTTGCGGGGGAGGCGTAGCCCGAGGCCGCAGGCCGTCGCACACAAGGTTCCATGCACCACCTCAATCACTTCGCGATCTTGGGTCTCGGCAACACCGAGATCGTCGTCGTCCTCGTCCTCGTGCTGCTCCTCTTCGGCGCGCGCAAGCTGCCCGAACTCGCGCACTCGATGGGGGCGAGCATCAACTCCTTCAAAAAGGGAATGAAGGCGGGCACGGAAGACGTCGCCAAGCCCGACGACAAGCCGGCCTCCGACAAGCCGTCGAACAACGGCAGTCACTGACCGGAACCGGCGATGCCCGCCCCTTGCGCGGACAACACTATGGAGCGTCCTGTGGCGGAGCACCCTGCGAGTCGCCGGACCGTCGGTCCGGCGCAGGTGACCGGCGTGTTGTTGTGCGGCGGTTCGAGTCGGCGCATGGGCCACGACAAGGCCGCTGCTGAGCTGCGCGGGCGACGCATGCTCGAGTACCCCTTGGCGGCGCTCGAAGCCGTCGCCGGGCGCGTGCTGCTCGCCGTAGGTGTGACGCCGCGCTACGCGGATCTGGGGCGTGAGCTCGTTGTCGACGCGCACGCCGACGGCGGACCGCTGGCCGGACTTTGTGCAGGTCTCGCGGCCGCCCGCACGGAGTGGATCGCCGTGCTCGCCTGCGACATGCCGCGCGCCGAGGCGAGTTGCTTGGTGCGCTTGTTGGACGAGGCCGTCGCGCACGACGCGGACGTGTGCTTGCTCGAGATCGAGCGCGGAACGCAGCCGACCTTCGGCGTGTATCGGCGCACGTGCCTCGCTGCGGTGGCGAGCGCGCTCGACGCCGGTGAACGGCGCATGGATTCGTTTCACGCACGAGCGGTCGACGGCCGCGCCTTGCGTGTCATGGCGATCGCGTTGGGCGCAGACGCGCAGGACGCGGCGCTCAACGTCAACACGCCGACGGAATTGGAAGCCGAGCGCGCGCGAGCCGCGACGCACCAGGGAGGATCGCAACGATGAGTTCCAAACAGACGCAGTTGACCGCGCTGATCGCTCCGGTCGCCGACGGCATGAAGCGCATGCGCGAAGTGATCGCCATGCAAATCGGCGAAGGCTCGCCGGCCGTGCGCGACATGACCGAGCACGTCGGGCGTTTTCACGGCAAGCAACTGCGCGCGGCGCTGGTGCTGCTCGCCGGCGACGCCACTTCGAATTCGACCGACGAACACGCCTCGATCGCCGCGGTGGTCGAGATGATCCACCTCGCGACGTTGGTGCACGACGACGTGCTCGACGGCGCCTCGGTGCGTCGGCGCGTCGCCTGCGTCAATCAGCGCTGGGACAATCAAACCGCCGTGTTGCTCGGCGATTTCTTGTACACGCGCGCCTTCGCGCTCTCGACCGATCTGTCGTCGCGCATGTGCAGCCGCATGCTCGCGGAAGCGACGCGCCGCATCTGCATCGGCGAGATCGAGCAGGCGACGAGCCGATACGACTTCGACCTGTCGCAGGAGCGCTACGAGTGGATCGCGGGCGCGAAGACGGCGACGTTGTATGCCGCCGCGTGCGAGCTCGGAGCGCGCTATCCGGCGGGCCACGAAGAAGTCGGCGCGCGGATGCGCCAGTTCGGCTGGGAACTGGGCCTCGCCTTTCAAATCGTCGACGACTGCATCGATGTCACCGCCTCGCTCGACGAAGCCGGCAAGTCGGTCGGCACCGATGTCGAAGACGGCAAGGTGACGCTGCCCGCGTTGTGGGCCTATCGCAACGGCGACGACACGCAACGCGCCGCGATGCGCGACGTGTACACGCGCCCGGGCTTGAGCGAGCGGGCCGTGCGCTTGCGCGACGTGTGCAATCTCGCCGGAGGCGTGGTCTACGCGCGTCAACGGGCCGATCAATTGATCGAGACCGCTCGCGCACGCGTGCGCGAATTGCCGCACAGCGCGGCGCGCCAGTCGCTCGAAGGCATCGCGGCATTCGTGCTCGACCGCAAT
Organism: uncultured Planctomycetaceae bacterium; assembly: GCA_964358875.1. GTDB lineage: Bacteria > Planctomycetota > UBA1135 > UBA1135 > CAYHRR01. The sequence goes on from CAYHRR010000152.1 coordinate 7,652, forward strand.
TGGTAACGCGCGTGCGCGCTCTCGAAGGACGACGATGAGCGAGCCGAACGCCGCTTCCGCACCGGAGCGCAAGCTGCGACTGGGCTTCGTTTCCGCCGCAGGCATCCTGCTGGTGCTGGTCGTGTTCGGGCACGGACTCGGCGCGCAGCTCGCGCACTGGGCGCCATGGCTCGCGTTGCGTGCCGCACTCGTCGCCGACTGGGAGCGCGCGCGCGCCGCGCTCGCGTTCTCGTCATGGACGCTGCGCGACGTGGTCACGGCTGTGCTGATGGCGGCGACACTTGCGTACGTCATCGTTTGGCGCGAGCTGATCGCGCGCTTCTTCCGCTCGATGTACGTCGGCGTGGCGCTCGTTGTGTTGACGACGATCGCGATCACGCTCGGCGTGCTCGTGCCGCAGATCGAGAACTTCGAGGACCCGCGCGAGCGGGTCACGGCCGAGCGCCGCCAACGC
>CAYHRR010000153.1:0-8093 GCA_964358875.1 uncultured Planctomycetaceae bacterium
GATCTCGGCGGATAGATCTGCACGACTACACCGAGATCGCCACGCCTCAGCCCATGGACCGGCATGTCGCGTTCAAGAACGACGGTTTCCAGCGGTGCGTACATTAGTTGTCGGCAGGGAATGTGGTGATCAGACGCGGGCGGTCCTCGTCGCGCAAGATGATCCAAACGCTTGCGATCTCAGCGGACCGGCCAGAAGGCCCGCAGATCGTACCTCGGACCTCGTACTTGCGGCCGAACTCGTTTTCCTCGGTCCGCACGACATCGTGGTCACGTACGTGCGCACGCAAATCGCGGTCGAGCAGCGACCACTCGTCGGCGTCGTACCCGAGCGCTCGGAAGAAGCGCGACTTGAACCGGCCCACCGGATGCGATGTGGAGAGCACGTAGCCGTGCAGTTTCACCGGATCAATCACGGCCTGTTCGATGTTGGGGACGCGTGCCATCGGCGACTCGCTACGCGCGCGGCGCGAGCTTCGCCATGCGCTGCGGACGATCACCGGCGAACTTCGCGATGCCGGCCCACAAGGAATCGGGGTCGATGTGCGCTTCCTTCTTGAGCTCGTCGACGTTGCCGCCGGTGCGCCAGCGGTTGTCCCAGTCGCTCGACATCGCGTAGTGCTCGGCGACTTTGTGCGGGAGCCAGTCGTGCATCAAACGGCGCGCGCCGTTGGTGATCACGGTCGAGTCCATCCACTCGCTCCACGGCAACACGCTGTCGCGGTAGGCCGGCGACTGCATTTGGAAAAGCTCCCACGACGTCGCCTGCACGAGCTTGACGTTCGGGCCTTCACCCTTGAGGTAGCGCGGCAAAAGCGCGTACAGCGACTCGGTCGTACTCGTGCCTTGGCACAGGACCACGCCTTCCTGCGCGCGCGATTTGTCGAAGTCCTTGATCACGTACGCGCCCTTCGCGGAGTCGAGGTGCGACGCGATGCCGAGCGCCTTGCGATCGGGGACCTTCACGTTGGGACGCGTCAGGTGGATCGCGACGATCGGTCGATCACTCGCGAGCGCGGCGGCGAGCATCGGCGCGACTTCGTTGTGCTCCCACGGATGCAGATTGATCACGTGCTCATCGGGGAAAAGCTGCGTCACGCCCGGGGAAAAGATGCCGAAGTGCGTGCGACTGTCCTCGGCGGTTTCGGGGCCCGAGTGGCCGACGACCCAGATCACCTTGCCGACCTTGAGCGGGCAGTCCTGCGCGAGTTGCGAGAACAGGCGCATCATTCCGTACTTCAAGTACGAGAACGATCCGTAGGTCGAGCACGCGCCCCAGTAGCCGAGGAACTCCTGCTCGGGCTGCGCCGACATGTTGACGGTCGCGACGCCGGCGACGAGTCCGCTGTTGGTGAACTCGGTGATCTGTTGAGGCAAGAGCGAGCCGTGCGGATTGCTCGAGCGCTCGTACCAACCGAAGTTCTTCTGCGCGCCGAAATCCTTGGCGAAGCCGTAGATGCCGGTCGATTCGGCGAGGTCGGCGGAACAGGCGAGCACCAGCGGGCGGCCCATTTTTTCGCGTGCGAGCGAATTGAGCCACGAGCCGAACGTCAGGAAGGCGTTCTTGTTCGCGATCGCCGTACCAGGCGCGACGAACAGCTCCGCGGGCAACTTGTCGGCGGCGAGCCAACTGCGGTCCTCGGCGAGATTCACCGACGAAGTCAGGCGGAATTGCTCCGCCTTCGCCGGCACGCTTTCCGCGATGTCGACCAAGGTGTCGGCGAGGTACTCGAGCAAGTCGGGATCGTTCTCGAGCACGCTGAACACGGTCTTGAACCAAGCCTGCGTCTGCTCGCGGCACTTCGCTTCGCCGGGATCCTCGACGTTGCCCGCACCCGCGAAGCTGACGCCGTACTTCTTGGCGAAGTCGTCGCGGCAGCGCCAGAACAGGTCGCTGTTGCGTTTGTGTGCCGCGCCGTGCGAGTGGTAGTCGAACTTGTGATAGCCGCGCCCCTTGCGCGTCTTGACCCACACGCAGCCCGGTCGGCCGCCGGTGTTTTCGTCGCACACGATGCTGAGCAGCGCCTTGGTCACCGCGGCGTAGTCGTCGCCATCGGTCGTTCCCGCGACGCGCCAACCGTAGGGCTCGAACCAATCGACCGGCGTGCCGTGCACGACCTCGGAGTTCGCGAAATGATCGATGCCGTGGTCGTTCCAATCGAACAGATAGATGAGGTTGTCGAGACCGAGACCCCAGGCGGAGTTCTTCACTTCGTGGTGAGCACCGGCCGAGTGGCCGCCTTCACCTTCGATCGCAAACACCTTCACGTCGCCCGCGCCGGCGTGCTTCAACGCCATCGCTTCGCCGAGCGCCGCGGGCGCGCCGTGGCCCGACGGCCCGGTGTTGAACTTGAAGAACAAGGTCTTGCCTTCCATCTCGGCGTGGCCGGGCAAGTGACCGTTGTGGCGCAACCACAACAAGTCTTCCCAAGTGAGTTGACGCTCCTTCGCATTCGGCACGAGGTAGCGCGGGTCGCCGGTCTGCGCGTGACGCAAGCGCAGCGCTTCGTTGTAGACGGCGAGCATCGCGTACACGGCCGGATTGCAGTGGCCGGCGACGAGCACGGCGCGATCGCCGAAGGCGAGCTCCGGCTTGCGCACGTCCCAACGCATCACGCCCAAGGTCGTCGCGACGAGCAGCGGCGTCTTCGAACGCGAGCCGCCGGGATGGCCGCTTTGGCGCAGGTTGAGCATCAAGTCGATGCACTGGTCGACGAGGTCGCCGATCTTCTCCCAATGGCCGAAATGAGGACGAAGGCTCTCGAACGTGGGCTTGGCGAGGGTCTGCATGAAGGCGCTTGTGGGGGATCCGCGTGCGTACTCGGCGCAATGAAAGGGGGCAGACTCTAACAAAGGAATTGTCGGGTTCTGCGCCGGATGGAAGCTCGACGCGGGGCCGCGCGAGGTGTTGGCTGGTGACGCCGTGCCCGCGCTGGATCATCAACCGCAAGGCGAAGTGTCGAGTTGGCTGCTGCGCAGTCCGCTGCTGTTGCGTTGCACGGTGTGCGCGTTGATCGCGGCCGTGTTCATCGCCGACTGGCATCTGCCGAGCGATACGGCCGTCGGCGCGCTCTACGCGATTCCGATTTTGTTCAGCCTGTGGGTCGAGCGCCGACGCTTCACGCTCGCCGTCGCCGGGCTGTCGCTCGTGTTGTTGGCCGTGCCGATGTCGAACTTCGCGCACGAGTCCACGGCGGCGTCCGTGGCGGGTCGCGCGGCGGTCGCGTTTTCACTCGGCGTCACGACGATGATCGGTCTGATGCGCCTGCGCGCCGAACGCGAGCTGCGCACGTTGCGCAAAGTTTCGCTGACGACGCTGCGCAGCTTGAACGAAGCCGTGTTGACGCTCCACGAATCCGGCACCGTGCGTTTCGTCAATCGTGCCGCCGAGCGTTTGCTCGGTCGGACGCGCGACGAACTCGTCGGGCGCGCGCTCGCTGAGGTGTTCGACGTCGTCGACATCGACGCGCCGCGACCTCCGATCGTCGAGTTGCTCGAGAAGGGCCTGCCCGATTGGCGCGAAGCGCTGCTCCACGTTCACGACGGCGGCCGCGTGCCGATCGAGTACGCGCGCTCGTCGATCGAGTCCGCCGAGGGCGAACGCTTCGGCTACGTCCTCGTCTTCCGCAACATCACCGCGCGCAAGCACGCCGAGGAGGCGATGAAACGCCTCGCCTACCGCGACGAACTGACGGGTCTGCCCAACCGCACGTCGCTGCTCGATCGTTTCGAGCTCGAATTGCAGCACGCGCGACGCAACAAGGAGTCGCTCGGCGTTTTGTACGTCGACCTCGACGGCTTCAAGCAGGTCAACGACCGCCATGGACATGCGGCGGGCGACACGTTGCTCGTCGAAGTGGCCGCGCGCCTGTGCTCGGCGTTGCGCGCGGGCGACACGGTTGCGCGACTTGGCGGCGACGAGTTCGTCGTCTTGTTGCCGGCGATCGCCGGCGAAGCCGACGCGCGGCGCGTCATCGAAAAACTGCGCGTCGCCCTGCTCGCCCCGATCGAATTCCGCGACGTGAAGCTCACGGCCACGGCGAGCGTCGGCCTGGCGCTCTTTCCGCGCGACGCGAAGGACCCGGACGAGTTGCTGCAGCGCGCGGACGCCGCGATGTACCGCGCGAAGGCCGCGCTCAAGACTCACGCGGACGACGCCGGCAGCTGACCGCTCGCGCTCACTCCTCCCAATAGCGCGCGAGCTCGTCGAGCGCTTGCTGCGAAGTGCGCTCGCGCCGCGAATCCCAGCGTCGCATCGTCGTGTACAGATCGTGCAGCGCCTGCTCCTCGCTCGCAATCGGCAGCTTCCCGTCGCGCAGCGTCGGATAAACGAGCGTCGACATGCGATTCCAGCGCGTGCGACCCAAACGCGTTTCGCTGGTCGCCAGCAGAACGTTGATCGCCAGCGCCGCCTTCACTTCGAGGTCCGTTTCGCGTTCGAGCGCGTCGAGCATGCGGTCGACCGCGAGCGCGCTGCGCAACTTCCACAGCCCCTTTGTCGCCGCGAAACGCACGGCGGGATCCTCCGCCTTCAAGCGCTCGAACCACGCCGTGTCCGTCGCGGGCGCGAGCGTGCGACCCATGCGCACGCGCGCCGCCGCGATGTCGCCCTTCGCAGCGTCAGCCTCGAAGTTCGCGAGCCATTGTTTCCAAGTCGCATCGGGCGCTTCGCGCGCGAGATCGAACACGATCGCCCAACCGACGAAGTGCACGAGCAGGTTCTGGCGCGCGTCGTAGTCGTCGCTGGCGTTCAGCGCGAGCAACTTGCCGAGCTCGCCGTCGCTGAGCGTTTGTTCGCGCAACTCGCGCAACGGCCAACAAGCAAGCCCGTCGAAACGCCAACGCTTGCCGAAGCACGCGCCGTCGCCGTACAGCGACGCCAAGCCCTCTTCGAACCACAACGGCAAACGCTTGCCGTCCTCCGAGAGGCGCGCGTGCACGAGTTCGTGCACGGCCGTGCCGACGTCGCACGTTCCGAGGAACACACCCGTCGGCTCGAAGGTCATCGAACCGCCTTTGACGTGGAACGCGCGCACCCGCGCCGGACCGATGCCGGGCACGACTTGCAACGCATCGCCGATTTCGCGCGCGCCCTCGTCACGTTCGCCACCTTCTCGTTCCAAAGGCGCGACGCGACCGAGCTCCGCTTTCGCGTCGCCGTCCCAAGCGTGCACGCGCACGCGCGACTTGAACGGCCCCATGCGCGCTTCCACCGCCTCGAAGGCGCGATCGAGGCCGCAGCCGACGCTGTCGACATCGACGGGCGAGCCGTCCTTCACGTACAGCGTCCACGAAACGCCGCTGCGCACGGGCGTCCACGAAGCGCAGCCTCCGGCAACGAAGGCGATCGACAGAAGGAATAGGGCGCGCAGCATCGCTCGAAAGCTCGCCGCAGATCGTGGTCGCACGCGGCGATCCTGTCCAGCGCGCGCAACGCTTCGCACGCGCTTCACCAAAGGTTGACGAGTTCGAGCGCGCCGTTGCACGCCGGGCGAAGCGCGCTAGTTTCTTCGGCCCGCGATCCGGAGCACACCATGGCGACCTTCCGCTGCGAACTCGACCTCCCCAACAACATCGTGATGGTCATGTTGACCGAGGACGACGGCAGCGAGCACGACTACCAGTTCGACTTCGACCCGCGCTCGGGCCGCTACGAGTTCTCCGAACGCGACCTGCTCGAACGCGACTTCGGAGCCGAATGGGTCGATGAACTCGAGGCCGAGGTCAAGAAGTTGATCGACAAGGCCGTCGTCGCCAAACGCGCGGGTCGCTGACTGGAGAACGCGCCGCGCGTTGAGTTGTCGTTGCGTGGATCCGTCGCGGTTCTCGGCGCTCGCGCGTGAGCGCTTCGAGTGACGACCTTTTGACGTAGTCGTCTGCATTGCAGATGCGCTGGGTCAGTCGGCGCGCGCTCTCGCCGTCCTTCAGCTTGCGCACAACGAACTGAGCCACGAGATCGGCTCGCGCGACCCAGCCAACGAGCCGCTCCCCGTCGACTGCGCTACTCGCATCGCGGAACAGCTTCCCTTTCCTGAGAGCGAGTCCTCCGCGATCCACATTGGATCCGGGCCGGCATCGCCGGGGCGACGATCATCGACCACGCGCAAGCGTCCGAAGCTCTGAACTCCCATTCCTCCTGCGTTGGGCGCGGCATAGTGGAAGCGCCGTTCAGCGCCGGCACGTTGCTCGAAAGCGACGCGCGGTACGTCCAGGTCTTGAGCAACGCTCGCAGCACGACTCTGACATCGTTGCCGGACTTTCTCGCCGGCTCATCGGCGCGTTCGAACACATTGATTTGGCGCCCGGCCGAAAGGAACGACTCGTGAGTTGCGGGCTTCATGTCGACGGGGGCACGTCCTTTCACCTTGACCGGTTCGAACGCCTGCTTCGGCGTTTCGCCATCGACGGCAACCCGCAGCAATCCCGCGCGCGTCGCTTCGACGAACCACACAGCGACGATGCGCCGGAGAGTTCATCTCAAGATTCCCGCCGCGAGCGCCCGATCACGGCGACGGCGTTTGGGGGAAAGCGCTCGCGTTCGCGTGGGCGGGTGGCAGTGGGGAATTCGCTGAGGAGGAGCTCGCGTGGGAAGTCGAAATTCTGTTCGTCGAAATGCCGCACGTTGGGCGGCGGCCGTGGTGCTGCCCATGTGCGTCGCTTGGAGCGGGTGCGCGGCGCTTCAGTCGGCGATGTCGCCGCAATCCAAGGATGACGGACTGGCGCGCGTCGACGCGTTGGTCGCCGGCATCGAAAAGCTCCAAATCGAAGCGGCCGTCGGCAAGGAGCGCTCGCACGAAGCGCTCGAACAACTGCAAGTGCTCGCGTCGCCGGAGTTCAACGGCGACGCCGTGACGATGCACGCCTCGCTGATGACGGCCGTCGAGCGTTCGGAGGCCCAGGCCAAGCAATTCGCGGGCGCCGTGCCGCCGATCAAGGTGCTCGCCGACGAGATCTTCGAGCGTTGGACGGCGGACCTCGAGCGCTTCGGCGGCTCGAAGCTGCGCCAGCGCAGTCAAACGCGGCTCGAGGAGACGCGCGCGAGCTACGAAGCGGTGTTGAAGTCGACGGTCTCCGCGCAGATCGCCTTCGAGTCGCTCAATGCCGATTTGCGCGACCACGCGCTTTACCTCGAGCACGACTTCAACGCCGCAGCGATCGAGTTGATCGCCGACGACGTCGTCGCGCTCTCGGAGCGCTCGAACGAACTCGATCTGCGCCTCGATCGTTGCTCGCTCGCCGCGCGGGACTATGTCGCGAAAACCGCGTTGCACGGACAACTTGCGGAGCCGGCCGCGCCGGTCGCTGCGCGCGAACCGAGCAAAGCGTCGTCGCAGACGCGCACGCTACGACGCCGCGCGCCTGTGGCCGAGTCGGCCGAAGAAGCTGCTCCGCCCGCGCCGACCGCGACGGCGAGCGTTCCGAAGTCGAACTGACCTGCTGCCGCGCATCGATCGAGCAGACGGATGAGTTGGTCCGTCCTGATCGGGCTCGCGCTGGTGCTCCTACTCGTGTTGCTCGCTGCGCTCGCGCGCCGCACCGAGCTCGCGCGCATGGAGCGCCGTGTGGGCGAGCGCGAACGCGCGGTGCGTCACCGCGGCACGACCGAATTGCTGCGACAACCGGTCGTCGATCTCACGCGTTGTTTGGGTTGCGGCACATGCATCGCCGCTTGTCCGGAGGAAGGCGTGCTCGCGCTCGTGCATGGTCAGGCGCAGGTCGTGCTCGGCGCTCGCTGTGTCGGTCACGCCGCGTGCGAGCGCGAATGTCCGGTCGGCGCGATCACGGTCACGCTCGCGAACGTCGCGACGCGCCGCGACGTGCCGGTGTTGAGCGCGCAGCTCGAAGCGCACGGAACGCCGGGCTTGTTTCTCGCCGGAGAAGTGACCGCGCACGCGTTGATCAAGTCGGCGATCGATCAAGGCACTGCGGTCGCGGCCGAAGTCGCGCGGCGAACGGCGAGCACGCGCGGCGCTGCCGACGTGCTCGATCTCGTCGTCGTCGGCGCGGGGCCGGCGGGCATCGCGTGTTCGCTCGAAGCGCGACGGCGCGGTCTGCGCTTCGCGACGCTCGATCAAGCGGAGACGCTCGGCGGGC
>CAYHRR010000154.1:0-1758 GCA_964358875.1 uncultured Planctomycetaceae bacterium
CTCGAGCGCGAGTTCAACTTCCTCTCGAAGGGCTGGAAGGAGTCGATGCAGAAGTCGAACTTCGTCGACCTGCGCCTCGCCTTCCACACCGAGATGGCCAAGGACGTGCCGGCCCGCAACGAGCGTTCGAAATTGCTGCGCGCCTACGACGCCGCCTTGAAAGAGCTGCTCGCGAACTTCGCCGGTGCGAAGGAAGCCGCCGTGTATGCAGCGTGCGCCGACGAGTTCATGGGCGTGTCGGAGATGCTCGAGAAGAAGGGCGATTGGTTGTACGCAGCGCGCGCCGCTGTGTGCGCCGCCGATTGCTTCGACGACGGCAAGCGCCAGAAACAAGCCGACCTGCGCCGCGCGTGCGGGTACTACGCCCGCGCCGTCGAGTGCTTCGACAAGTGCGAATACAACACCCTCTATTACCAGCAGACGAAGTCGCGCTGGGAGACGCTCGTGCGCGAGGGCAACGCGCAGCCGCTGCCCGATCCCAACGCGCCGCCGCCGGTCAAGCCGCCCGACGATTCCGCGCCGCCGATCATCGCCAAGATGACCTTCGCCTTGGTCAAGGGGCCCGAGGAGTTCATCCGACCGAGCTACTTCAACGACGACGTCTATCAAGTCTGGCCGGTGATCCCGCTCGGCAAGAAGGGCTCGTCGGCGACGCTTCAATCGCTGGACAAGGGCCCGAAGATCCTGCGCGCGGATGCCGCCAAGTACGGCGTCGACCTCAACGGCGACAACACGATCGACAAGCCGATGCCGATGACCGGCAACTTCACGACCATCGAATTCGACATCGGTGAAGGCAGCGCGCTGCGCAAGTTCGCGATCGGCTACAAGACCGGCATCCAGGAAGATTTCTTCCAAGGCCTGAAGATCAACCTGCAACCGGGCGACGAGCAGGCACCGATCTACTACGTCAATGCAGGCTCGGTGGTGGGGATGGTCGGCGCGAGCAGCGTGCGCGTGCTCGACGACAACATGGACGGCGTGTACGGCAGCGACCCGCGCACCTACGCCTACCCCGGCCTCGGCGATCAGATCTTCCAGCCCGAGCTCGACTGCGTCGTCGTCGGCGACTCCAAGCGCGCGCGTCCGTGGAGCAAATACATGGAGATCGGCGGCGCTTGGTACGAGATGGCGGCCGAGGACAGCGGCGTCTCGCTCAAGGCGACGCCGGTCAGCGTGCAGACCGGCACCTTCAAGCTCGACTTCAAGGGGCCTGCGCCGACGTGGGTGATCCTCAAAGGCGTCGGCAACGTCGACAAGTGCTTCTACGACCTCGTCACGGACACGAAGAAGCCTGTCGCCGTGCCGGCCGGCACCTACGAGCTGTACTGCGGCGAGCTGCGCACCGGCAAGAAGCAGCAGGTGATGAAGTGCCTGATCCTGCCCGGCCCGAACACGGTCAAGTTCACGGTCGCCGCGGGCGCCGAGACGACGATCAAGCTCGGCGGACCCTTCGACCTCGAGTTCTCGGTCGAGAAGGGCGAGGCCGGCGTCAAGGTGAAGGGCAAGAGCGTCACGGTGATCGGCGTCGCCAACGAACGCTACGAGCGCATGTGGAATTGCACGTTGCGGCCCGAAGTGTCGTCGCGCAAAGCAGGTTCCAAGAAGGGCAGCAAGCCCGAGAAGATGAACGTCGTGCTCGACCTCTACGAGCAAGGCGAGGACGGCATGAACAAGTGGAGCACCGCCGACACGTGGCGGCCCGCGGACAGCACCTTCTGCACCTCGACCCACTCGACTTCGGTCGGCGCACGCTGC